>JAGNIJ010000011.1 GCA_018001225.1 Kiritimatiellia bacterium
GGGGGCGTACCTGGGGAACAGCGCGTTCTACGCGGGGCTGATGGACGAGGTGCGGCTGTCGCGGGGGCTGCGGAGCGACGCGTGGCTGCAGGCGACGTACGCGCAGCAGGCGGCGCCGGGGGCGTTCCTGACGGTGGGCGCGGAAGAGGCGGGGAGCGTGCCGGGCTACGCGCATCGGCGTGCGCTGACGATCAACAGCGCGCTGGTCGGCGAGGACCTGGCGGACTTCCCGGTGCTGGTGAATTTGACGGAGGAGTGGCTGGCGGACGGGGTGTCGAACGCGGACGGGTCGGACCTGCTGTTCACGCTGGCGGACGGGACGGAGCTGGCGCGGGAGATCGAGCTGTTTGAGCAGCCTTCGGGCCGGCTGGTGGCGTGGGTGAAGGCGCCGCTGGTGAGCGCGGGCGCGGACACGACGATCTACGTGCAGTACGGGAACGCGACGCCGCCGGCGCCGGCGTACCCGGCCAGCGCGGTGTGGGACGACGGGTTCATGATGGTGCAGCACCTGGAGGAGGCGTCGGGGGACGTGCTGGACTCGACGGCGCACGGGAACGACGGGGTGGTGATGGGGGCGCAGCGGACGGGCTGGGGCTCGGCGAACGGGGGCTACGCGTTCGACGGGAAGGACGACAAGATCGAGGTGGCGAACGACCCGACGATCCAGCTGAACACGGGCGACTTCACGGTGGAGGGGTGGTTTGCGCGCAAGGCGCTGCCGGCGGACACGATCTTCACGATCACGGTGGCGAACGCCGGGCCGGACCCGGCGCTGAACGTGGCGGTGGAGGACGTGCTGGCCCCGAGCTTCACGCTGGTGCGGGCGCTGGCGACGCAGGGGTCGTACAGCGAGCCGACGTGGGCGGTGGGCGACCTGGGCGTGGGCGAGAGCGCGACGTTGGAGCTGGCGGTGGCGCTGAACGGGCTGGAGATGGGGACGAACGTGGCGGAGGTCTCGGCGTGCGACTCGTCGGATCCGGACTCGACGCCGGGGAACCACGTCGTGGGCGAGGATGACCAGGCGTCGGCGATCGGGCTGGTGTCGGTGCCGGGCGGGAAGCCGGGGCAGCCGGACTTCTCGATCCAGGGGGTGGTGTTCGACCCGCCGGTGCTGACGGCGGATATCGATTTCACGGCGACGGTGACGGTGGCGAACAACGGGGCGGTGGCGGGGAACGCGCGCCGGCTGAACGTATGGTCGCACCGGGACGCGGCGCCGGAACCGGGAGACGCCGGCGAGGCGACGGACATCGTGGGTCTGCTGGGGGTGGGGGAGACGAAGCAGTTCACGTTCACGGGGCTGCGGACGCCGGCGGCGAACGGGACGTACAAGTTCCGGGCGTTCGTGGACGCGGACGGAGACGTGGCGGAGGCGAGCGAGGGGAACAACCAGAAGGCGGTTTCCTATTCGTTCTCGGCCGGCTCGGTATCGAAGCCGGACTTCTCGGTGCAGACGGTGGTGTTCGACCCGCCGGTGCTGACGGCGGACATCAGCTTCACGGCGGTGGTGACGGTGGCGAACAACAGCTCGGTGGCGGGGGACGCGGGGGCGCTGAACGTGTGGGCGCACAAGGCGACGACGCCGGTGCCGGGCGAGGCGGGCGACGAGACGCAGGCGGCGGGGGTGCTGGGGGTGGGCGAGACGAGGCAGTTCACGTTCACGAACCTGCGGACGCCGGCGGCGAACGGCTCGTACAAGTTCCGGGCGTTCGTGGACGCGGACGATGCCGTCGCGGAGAACAGCGAGGGGAACAACCAGAAGGCGGTGAGCTACTCGTACACGGGCGGGTACGTGGCGAAGCCGGACTTCTCGGTGCAGAGCGTGGCCTTCGATCCGCCGGTACTGACGGCGGACATCAGCTTCACGGCGGTGGTGACGGTGGCGAACAACAGCTCGGTGGCGGGGGACGCGGGGGCGCTGAACGTGTGGGCGCACAAGGCGACGACGCCGGTGCCGGGCGAGGCGGGCGACGAGACGCAGGCGGCGGGCGTGCTGGGGGTGGGCGAGACGAAGCAGTTCACGTTCACGAACCTGCGGACGCCGGCGGCGAACGGGACGTACAAGTTCCGCGCGTTCGTGGACGCGGACGGGGCCGTGGCGGAAGCCAGCGAGGGGAACAACCAGAAGTCGGTGACGTACTCGATCGGCTCGGGCGGGTACGTGGCGAAGCCGGACTTCCTGATCACGGGGATCAGCTTCAGCCCGCCGGAACCGGTGGCGGGCGGGACGTTCGCGGCGTACGTGACGGTGAAGAACCAGGCGGCGGTGGCCTCGGACGCGGGATATCTGGACGTATGGGTGAGCAAGAGCACGTCGGCGGTGGTGGGGGAGACGGGGGACGCGTGGCAGGCGGTCGGGGACCTGGCGGGCGGCGAGAGCCGTCAGTTGGTGTTCAGCGGCCTGCCGGCGCCGACGAACGGGACGCGGCACGTGTTCCGCGGGTTCGTGGACAGCCGCGGCAGCGTGGCCGAGTCCAGCGAAGGCAACAACCAATCCACCAAGTCGTACACGTACTGAAAAGGGCCGTCATGATTGCGCCTCGCCGCCGGTCTTTCTTCCGTGGCGGGGCGCTTTCTTTTCTCGTGTTGTGCATCGCCGGCGTCCCGTGGTCGGGATGCCGGCGCGCGGAACCTCCGCCGCAGGAACCGCCTCCCGCCCAGCCGGCGGCCGCGGAGCAGCCGGCTCCGATCTTACCCGGCCCCGCGACCGCGCCATCGCCAGCCGGCCTTCCGCCACCCGACCGCCCCATCCGGGAAAGGGAATCTGTTACTACGGCGGCGGGTGAACCGGCAAAGACCCCGGCGCCGTCAGCGGACCCTTCCTCCACTTCGGCCCCTCCGGAAGAGGCGCTCGGCTACGATCCAGCCATCAGCCCCACCGCGCGGGCCAAGGCCCTGGCGGACGAGGGCACGCCGGCGGCCTACCTGGAACTCATACGCCTGATCAACAACCTGCCCGACGGGCTGGAACGTCGGGAAGCCCTGGTCGCCGCCACCCGGATCGAGAACCCGGCGACGACGGCCCTGCTGTTCGAAACCGTGCGGGTCTCGGGCGACCCGGAGCTGGTTCAGTCGGCGCAAATGAGCCTGGGCAGCATGACCAACGAGGGCGTGGTCTGGTTGACCGTGGCGCTGTACCGCGGCACCGAGGATCCCGCGCAGCAGGACCGGTTGCTGGGCGTCCTGCGCCAGGGTCGTCAGTCCTCGCACGTGGCGGCACTGGTTTCTGTGGCAGAGCAGCTCGCGGGAGACCCCACCGACCCGCTCGTTATGGCCGCCTTGAACACCCTGGGGCTCATCGGCACGCAGGAATCCATCACGTACCTGGCCGAGATGGTCAATGCGGCGAGCCGGACCGGGCAGGATCCCACCCTGCCGGCGGCCGCCCTGGGGCGCGTGGTGGCGCCGGAAGCCCTGCCGACGCTGACCGCCCTGGCCGAGGGCCATTCGCCGGGCACCTCCCCGGAGGCGCGGATCGCGGCCACCCGTGCACTGGGGCATTTTCCCCTGGACAGCGTGGAGGCGACGCTGTCCGCCATCGCGCAGAACGCCACGGATCCCTTGCTGATCAATGCCGCCCAGGAAGCCATGAACCTTGCGATGGGCCAGGTCCCGTCGGATTTCTCGGGCACGCCCTGACCGGAGACGGGAAGGAAGAGTCATGAAAAAACGGATGATGGCCGCCCTGTTCTGGCTGGCCGCCGCCGGGGCGGGCGCCCAGGTGCCGGCCCGGATTCATTACCAGGGCCGCCTGGTCCACGGCACCAATCTCTTCAACGGCACCGTGCCGATCGCCCTGCAACTTTATTCCAACGCCTCGCCGGTGGCCGGAGAGGCCGTCCTGTTCGGCAGCACCAATGCCTCCGTGTCCGTCGTGGACGGGTTGTACTCCACCGTCCTGGAGAGCGATCCGCCCGCCGCCGCGCTGCTGGACGCGCTCGCCCGGCCCGGAGTTTACCTTCAGGTTTCCGTGGACGGCACCGCCCTGCTTCCCCGCGAGCCGGTCGCCGCCGCCGGCTATGCCCTGCTCGCGGAAGGCCTCGGCCGCACCACGGTCCTGAACCGGACCCAGACGGCGTTCCACATCGGGACCAACGGCCTCTACGGCCAGGCCCCCGCGTTCACCCCCGCTTTCGGCACGGAAGGTCTTTTTCTGGAAAGCGCCCTGCCCTACGGAGAAAGCGCGGGCCTGTTCATCAGCGACGTCACCATCGCCCTATGGACGGCGGGATACTATCTGCTAAGCATTTACGACGAGGATGATTTCTCCGGCGGACCGGTGACCCCCAAGCTGCGACTCGACAGCGACGGCAACCTGTACCTGGCCGGCCGGCTGTACGAGACCAACCAGTTCACCGGCGTGGCCCGCGACGAATCGGATTTGAGCCGCCGTGTCGCGGACCTCGAGGCCCGCGTCGCGGAGCTGGAGCACCTCCTCGCCCCCCGCTGATCGCGTCGGCGGCTTCGTCCCCATCCGATTGCTTTCTGCCCAAATCCGCGCGTAGGGATGGCGGTCGCTCGGGCATTCCCTGCGCACGCCGCTGTCTTTGCGGATTTGGGTTCCGGTCGCGCTATTGACAGGTCCTCTCATTTCCCCGATGATGACGCAGGCGTTTGACATGAATGCGAGTAAGCTGCAAATTCCACTGACCGCGGCCGGGGTGTTGGCCTTTGTCTATTTCTTTCCCCGCGCCGTGATCCGCTGGCTGGGCGAGTCGAGCCCGTGGACCCCGTACCTGTACCTGTACGGGCTGGGCCTGGTGACGTTCCTGATCGGCCTGCGGATCATCCTGAAATCTCGGGCCTGCCAGCCCGGCCGGGGGCGGGACTCGTTCTGGCTCGGGGTCCTGCTCGCGGGCTACGCCCTGGTCGCGGGGCTCCATGCCGCCTGGATCCTGGCCGCGCTGTACATCCCCTTCAAGGGAGGGGGCTGACGTGCATCACGGCTTCGGCATAGACATCTCCACGCACGCGACCTGGATCGTGGGCGTCGTGGCCTTCACCTACTTCATCCTGATCACGGCGTTCGGGACGTACTTCTCGAAGTTCAGCAAGAACCTGAACGACTACTTCTACAGCGGCCAGCGGTTCGCGTGGTGGCTGGCGGCGGCGAGCATGGTGGCCACGGGAATCGGGTCTTACAGCTACCTGAAGTATTCCGAGCAGGGCTACAACACCGGCATGAGCAGCACGATGACGTACATGAACGATTGGTTCATCGTGCCCTTCTTCATGTTCGGCTGGCTCCCGATCATTTACTTCGCGCGCGTGCGCTCGATCCCGGAGTACTTCGAGCGGCGCTTCAACCGCACGGCGCGCTACATCGCGGTCGTGATCATCCTCGCCTACATGTTCTTCTACATCGGCTACAACCTCTTCACCATGGGCGTGGCCATCGAGGGGATGTTCGGCATCCGGCAGATCTGGTCCGTGCCGGTGATCGCCCTGTTCCTGGGCCTCTACGTCACGTTCGGCGGGCAGACCGCCGTGATCTTCACCGACCTGCTCCAGGGCATCATGCTGTACGTCGCCGGGGGCCTGGCGATCGTCGCGGGCCTGTGGGCCCTCGGGGGCGTCGGCGAGTTCTGGGGCTGGCTGCCCGTCTCCCACCGGCTGCCGTTCGTGGACCTGCTCGCGGACCCGAAGTACAACGCCTCCGGCCTGTTCTGGGGCGAGGCGCTCGCGGGCAGCATCGCCTTCACGTTCATGAACCAGGGCTTCATCATGCGCTACCTGACCATCCGTAGCGTGCACGAGGGCCGGAAGGCGGCGCTCTTCAACGTCCTGGTCACGCTCCCCCTCTCCGCCGTCGTCGTCGGGGCCGTGGGCTGGCTCGCCCGCGCCCTCGTCACCAAGCAGGCGGCGACGGGCGGAGCCCTCGCGGGCATCGAGCCGATCCACATCGACAAGGCCGCCCATACCTTCATCATCGTCTGCTGGGAAACCCTGAAGCGCAACTCGTGGCTGTTCGGCTTCGTCGTGGCCGCCCTGACCGCCGCGCTGATGTCCACCATCGACACCCTCATCAACGCCTGCGCCGCGATCGGCATCTACGACATCTACAAGCCGCTCGTGAAGCCGAATGCCGACGACAAGCACTACCTCAAGGCCGCGCGCTGGGCCTCGGCCTTCGCCACGGCCCTGGGCCTGCTGCTCGTGATCTGGTTCAACAAGCAGTCCGGCAGCCTGATGGCCATCCATTACAAGGGCATCATGCTGATCATCCCGCCGATCGTGACGACCATCTTCCTCGGCGCTTTCTGGAAGCGGTTCAACGCGCTGGCGGCGTGCGTCTCCATGCTCGTCGGCATCGTCTTCATCATGGCCACCAACTGGTGGCCCGGCCTGGTGAAGCCGCTGGCGTGGTTCGTCGTCGGCAACGCCTCGGACATCTACATGCCCGCCCTGTTCGGCATGCTCGTCACCGCCGTCGTGGGCGTCGTCCTCACCCTCCTGACCGCGCCCGACACGCGCAAGGACATCACCGGCCTGACGGTGGAGACGCTGGACGAGGCGATGGAGCTGTACAAGGGCGGCAAGCCCAATCCCATCCCGGGCCGGCCGGTCAAGCGCCTGCCCGTCCGCCTCGACGAGTCCATCCCGTTCCAGCAGGTCGCCGTGTCCCCCGCGGCCATGGAGCGCATGAAGGCCCGGGAAGGCGACCTCGTCTACCTGACCGATGCCCGCGGCTGGCTGGGCGGCCTGCGCTCGCAGCACGTGAAGTTCGCGGCGGCCCACGCGCTCGCGGACAACGTGGTGCTGATGTCCAAGGCCACGCAGGACGACGCCTTCCTCCTCGACGGCCGGCCCGTGACGCTGGACAAAATTTTCTGATGCGGGAACCGCCGCGAGGGCGCGGCGCCTCCAGCGCTGGAGGTGGGGCGCCCTCGCCCCGCGGGGCATCACGACGGCTCAATACGCGTTTTTCCGCGCGGCGAAGGTCTTGAGGAGGATCTTGAAGTCCAGCGCCAGCGACCAGTTCTCCAGGTAGAACAGGTCGTACTGGATGCGGTCCTGGATGCTGGTATTGCCGCGGAGCCCGTTCACCTGCGCCCAGCCGGTCAGGCCGGGCTTGTGCACGTGGCGCCACATGTAGCGCCCCACGTCCTCCTTGAACTGTTCGACGAACATGGGCCGCTCCGGCCGGGGCCCCACGAGGCTCATGTCGCCCTTCAACACGTTCCAGAACTGCGGCAGCTCGTCGAGGTTCCATCGCCGCAGGAAGGCCCCGACTTCCGTCCGCCGGGGGTCGTCCTCGCGCGTCCACACCGGGCCGGTCTCCTCCTCGGCGTCCACGCGCATGGTGCGGAGCTTGTAGAGGGTGAAGCACCGGCCGCCCTCGCCGCAGCGGTCCTGGCGGTAGAAGACGGGGCCGGGCGACGTGCGCCGGATGGCGACCGCCGCCACGGCCAGGATCGGGGCGGACAGCACCAGCCCCACGGCGCTGCCCGCGACGTCCGCCAGGCGCTTGAGGGCCCGGTTCCAGAAGTAGTCGAGCGGCCACTTGCGCACGCTCAACAGCGGCACGTCGCCCACGTGCTGGACCTGGACGCGGCTGGTGAGCACGGCGAAGAGGTCGGGCACGAGCTGGAAATGCACCAGCCCCCGCTCGCAATGCAGGATGATCTCCGTCATGCGCCGGTGCGAAAGCGACGTGTCGGCCAGGATCACCTGGTCCACCTCGCCACGCTCGATAAACTTCTCGAGATCCTCCACCCCGCCCAGGATCAGGTCCGGCGGGATGGCCGGGTCCGGCGGCGCGTCGCCTGTCGTCAGGAACCCGGTCACGCGGCACCGCAGGCGCGGCTCGCGCTTGAGGGCCTGCTTGAGCCGGGAGGCCACTTCGTCCGTCCCGATTACGAGCACGCGGTTGATCTCGTCTCGGTGGCGCGCCCAGTGCAGTTCCAGACGGAACAGGAGGTAGCGCTCGACGAGCACGAGGAAGGTCGCCGTGAAGAAGGCCAGCACGGTCACGGCGCGGGAAAACGGCGGTTCGGTGCGGATGATGAACGCCAAGGCCGTGGCCAGCAGGATAGCCCACCCGCTCGCCCGGACGAGCCGGGG
Organism: Kiritimatiellia bacterium; assembly: GCA_018001225.1. NCBI lineage: Bacteria > Pseudomonadati > Kiritimatiellota > Kiritimatiellia > Kiritimatiellia bacterium. Next base: position 8,065 of record JAGNIJ010000011.1, read on the forward strand.
GATCTTGTCCTCGAACCGCCCGGATTGCGGCCGCCGGTACAGCTCCAGGGAGCGGAAAATGAACAGGCACAGAAGCGTGGCCACCCCGCCCCCGTAGAAATACATCCGCCGCGGCGGCATGCCCTCCCCGATCAGCGGAATCCAGCCGCTGTCGAATCGGATCCAGACCGCCAGGAGGAAGCCGGCGAAAAAAGCCAGGGCATCGGCCGCCCCCGCCAGGAGACTGCAACCGACGTCAAATGTGTCGCGGGCTCGCATGGGTCCGATGGTTTATGGTTACGACTAATTCATTATTGGATATCATAATGAGAGGAAGGAGAAAAGCCATGACCAAGGTGCTGATTCCGCTGGCGGAGGGCTGCGAGGAGATGGAGGCCGTGATCCTGATCGACATCCTTCGGCGCGCCGGCTGGGAGGTCACGGCCGCCGGCATGGAGCCGGGTCCCGTCCGGTGCTCCCGCGGCGTCGTCCTGGTGCCCGATGCCGCCTGGGATGAAATACGGTCCGAAACGTTCGACCTGCTCGTCATTCCCGGCGGGGGGCCGGGCACCCAGCGCCTAGCCCGGGACGAGCGCGTGCTGGCCGCCGCAAAAGCGTTTCACGCCGCGGGGAAACGGATCGCCGCGGTCTGCGCCGGGCCGCTGGTGCTGCAGCAGGCAGGACTCCTGGACGGGCGGCAGGCAACCTGCCATCCCGACGTGGCGCCGCGGCTCACCCGCGCGCGGCATGTAAACCAGCCGGTGGTCGTGGACGGAGTGATCACGACCAGCCGCGCGGCGGGGACCTGCTTCGCCCTGGCCCTGGAGCTGATCCGCCAGGTGGACGGCGAGTCCAAGGTCGCGGCGGTCCGGACCGGACTGGCGATGTAAAGGGAAATTAATCTGCGAATAATCGAAAAAAACGCTTGTTTTCCACACAAAGCGGTACACAATGCACCGCGAATATGTGGGGACGGTAGAACAACAACATCAACAGAGGAGATCGAAATGGCACTGACGAAATCGGCGATCCAGGCGGCGTTGGCGGCGAAGACGGGTCTGGCGAAGAAGCAGGTCGGCGCGTTCTTTGAAGAGCTGGCGAAGCTGGCGTACAAGGAAGCGAAGAACTCGTTCACGATTCCCGGCATCGGGAAACTCGTGCTGGTCAACCGCGCCGCGCGCATCGGCCGCAACCCGGCCACGGGCGAGCAGATCCAGATCCCGGCCAAGAAGGTCGTGAAGTTCCGCGTCGCCAAGGCGGCGAAGGTCGCGATTCTCGGCAAGTAACATCCGCCGATAACGGATCGTGCAGGAAGAGATGGCGGCCCCGCCGCCATCTCTTCTGCTTTTGAGGAGGGCTTGAACTCGCGCCCCGTTCTGCTAGCATGAACCACCGCATGAAACAGCCCGGGGGCACGGCCCCCCGCGCGGAAAGGGAGAACCCATGAGCGATGTATCCAAGCAAATCGAGATCCTCCGACGCCTGAACGCCAGCCTTTACGGGAAGGACTTCCTCCTGACCTGGGACAAGTCCGTCGCCGAACTGGAGCTGATCATGGCCGTCGCGGAAGCCCTGCGCGGCCTGTACCGCCAGAACCTCTCCGCCCGCTGCTTCGACTCGGGCCTGGCCGTCTCCCTCTTCCGCGACCAGTCCACGCGCACGCGCTTCTCCTTCGCCTCCGCCTCCAACCTGCTCGGCCTGACCGTGCAGGACCTGGACGAGGGCAAGTCCCAGATCGCCCACGGCGAGACCGTGCGCGAAACCGCCAACATGATCTCCTTCCTCACCGAGGTCATCGGCATCCGCGACGACATGTTCCTCGGCGCCGGCCACACCTACATGCTCGAGGTGGCGGCGGCGCTGGACGACGGCTTCAAGAACGGCGTGCTGCACCAGCGCCCGGCCATCGTCAACCTTCAGTGCGACGTGGACCACCCCACCCAGGCCATGGCGGACCTGATGTGGCTCAAGGAGTACTTCGGCTCGCTGGAGAGCCTGCGCGGCCGCAAGATCGCGATGACCTGGGCCTACTCGCCCAGCTACGGCAAGCCGCTCTCCGTGCCGCAGGGCATCATCGGCCTGATGACCCGCTTCGGCATGCACGTGTCGCTGGCCCATCCCGAGGGCTATGACCTGATCCCGGAGGTCGTGGACCTGGCGCGCAAGAACGCGGAGGCCACGGGCGGAACCTTCACCACGGGAGCCTCGATGGACGAGGCCTTCCGCGAAGCGGACATCGTCTATCCGAAATCCTGGGCCCCCTACCGCGTCATGGGCCGCCGCACGGAACTCCTGCGCGCCAACGACCGGGACGGCCTCAAGCAGCTTGAGAAGGAGTGCCTGGCCAACAACGCGCGGTTCACCGACTGGGAGTGCACGGAGCAGAAGATGAAGGGCACGAAGAACGGTGCGGCGCTCTACATGCACTGCCTGCCGGCCGACATCTCCGGCGTGTCCTGCAAGCAGGGCGAGGTGCAGGACAGCGTCTTCGACCGCTACCGCATCCAAACCTACAAGGAGGCCGGCTGGAAACCGTTTGCCATCGCCGCCATGATGCTGACCTCGCGATTCAAGGATCCGGCGGATGTTCTGGAGAAACTGGCGAAAGGCAACCGACTTCGCCTCATCGCGTAGGAATTCGCCATGTCCAAGCCCCTGGTCGTCATCGCCATCGGCGGGAACTCGCTGATCAAGGACGCCAAGCACATGACGGTGCTGGACCAGTACCTTGCCGCCGGCGAGACCAGCCACCACATCGCCGCGCTGGTCAACGAGGGCTACAGGGTGGTCATCACGCACGGGAACGGGCCGCAGGTCGGCTTCATCCTGATGCGCTCGGAGATCGCGCGGACCCAGCTCCATCAGGTCCCGCTCGAAAGCTGCGTGGCGGACACGCAGGGCGCCATCGGCTACCAGGTGGAGCAGACGCTGATGAACGAGCTCCGGCGGCAGGGGCTCCAACAATCCATCGTGGCGGTGGTCACCCAGGTGGTCGTGGACAAGGACGACCCCGCCTTCAAGAATCCGACCAAGCCGATCGGCCCGTTCTTCACGAAGGAGGACGCGCTGCTGCACCAGGACAAGGACGGATGGGCGGTCAAGGAAGACGCCGGCCGCGGCTGGCGCCGGGTGGTCCCCTCGCCGAAGCCCCTGGAGATTGTCGAAGAGGATGTCATCCGCACGCTGCTGAACCACGACGTGCTCGTGGTGGCGGTCGGCGGCGGGGGCATCCCCGTCGTCCGGCTTCCGAACGGAGACCTGCAGGGCTGCGCGGCGGTAATCGACAAGGACGCGGCCTCCAGCCTCCTGGCGCGCCACCTGAAGGCCGACCTTTTCGTCATCTCCACCGGCGTGGACCAGGTGGCCCTCGACTACGGCAAGCCCACGCAACGCTTCCTCGACCGCATCACCGTGGCCCAGGCGAAGCAGTACCTGCGGGAGGGGCAGTTCCCCGCCGGCAGCATGGGACCGAAGATCGAGGCCGCCATCGCCTACCTTGAAAACGGCGGCAAGGAAGTCATCATTACGCAGCCGCATCTTCTCGAAGACGCCATCCACGGCAAAACCGGCACGCGAATCGTGCCCTGATCGGAGGGAGCCCATGTTCTTCACCGGGTTCGAGTGCGTGGCCTGCGCCGCGCGGCAGGCGGCCGATTTCCGCGGATTCACCTGCCCGGCCTGCGGCGGGAACCTGAACATCACCTACGACTACGACGGGCTCAAGAACCGCGTCGGCAAGGAGCGGCTGGTCACGTTCGGCCGGCCCGACCTGTTCCGCTACGCGCCCCTGCTGCCGCTCGACCGGCCCGGCCTGGCCTCGCCGCTGCGCGTCGGCTGGACCCCGCTTTACCCCGCGCCGCGCCTCGGCGCGCCCCTCGGCTTGAAGCACCTGTACCTGAAGGACGACGGTCTTAATCCCAGCGCCTCGTTCAAGGATCGCGCCGGCGCGGTCGCCCTGGTCCGGGCGCGCGAGACCGGCGCCAAGGTCATCGCGGGCGCGAGCACGGGCAACGCGGGCAGTTCCATGGCCTGCCTTTCGGCCAGCGTCGGCATGCCGTGCGTCATCTTCGTCCCGGAGAAGGCCCCGCCGGCCAAGATCGCCCAGTTGCTGGTCTTCGGCGCGCGCGTGCTGGCCGTCCGCGGCACCTACGATGACGCGTTCGATCTCTGCATGAAGGTCTGCGCCGAGCGCGGCTGGTTCAACCGGAACACCGGTCATAACCCCTTCACGCGCGAAGGCAAGAAGACGTGCAGCTTCGAGATCTGCGAGCAGCTCGGCTGGCACGCCCCGGATCGCGTCGTCGTGGCCACCGGCGACGGGAACATCATCAGCGGGATATGGAAGGGCATGAAGGACCTGTACGCCGTCGGCCTGATCGACCGCCTGCCGAAGATCGACTGCGCCCAATCCGAGAAGAGCGACGCCGTCACGCGGGCCGTGGAAAAGGTGCGGGCGGACCACCCCGGCGGGACGGCCGGCGTGGACTGGCGCCACGTCACGGTGGAGCCGGTCAAGGCCACGACCCTGGCCGATTCCATCAGCGTGGACGCGCCGCGGGACGGCCTGGCCGCGGTGCGGGCCGTGGTGGAGTCGGGCGGCGAAGCCTGCACGGTGCCGGACGAGGAGATCCTCGCTGCGATCCCGGACCTCGCGCGCGGCGCCGGCGTGTTCGCCGAGCCCGCCGCCGCCTGCGCCTGGGCGGTCACCCGGAAGCTGGCCCAGACGGGCCGCCTCCGCGCCGAGGAAAAGGTCGTGTGCCTCATCACGGGGAACGGCTTGAAAGACGCCGGGGCCGCGCGCAAGGCCGCCGGCGAACCGACGCGGATCCAGCCCACCGTGGAAGCCGCCCTCGCCGCGCTCGCCGATCTGTAAGTGCGGGCGCGCAGGCCCGACCTCCCGTCCGCCGCGCCGTGGCCGCTTACGGCTGGAAAGAAGTCCCCGCCTCTGGCAAAGTGCAGAGAGGAGAACCGTTATGAACCGGCAGCAGATCCTGGAGTTCCTGAACAAAACGCAGACCTGTCACCTGGCGACCGTGGAGGACGGGGAGCCGCGCGTGCGGGGGATGATGATGTACCGGGCGGACGAATCCGGCATCCTCTTCCACACGGGCACGGGCAAGGACCTGTACCGGCAGATCCAGGCCCAGCCGGCCGTCGAGCTCTGCTTCAACGACCTGGCGGCCGGAATCCAGGTGCGGGTTCGAGGGCGCGCGCGGGTCGTCGGGGACCGGGCGCTCAAGGAAGAGATCGTCGCCGCCCGCGATTTCATGAAGCCCTGGATCGAGAAGTACGGCTACGACCTGCTCGGCGTCTTCCGCGTGACCGAATGCCGGGCCACGGTGTGGACCTTCGCGACCAATTTCGTACCCAAGGAGTTCGTCGCGCTGACGCCATGACCGCCGCCCCTCCCGAGGCCGCCCGGCTGACCCTGCTGGGCGTGGACTACCTCCACGTCAAGACCGCGGACGGCGGCGACCTGTACCTGACGCCCCACGGGGTGCCTTTCCGGGAACACCTGCGGCCCGAGAACTGGTACGACACGTCCTGGTTTGAACAGAACCGCGAGAAACTGATCGGCACCGGAACGGTCTATCGCGTGCGGACCCGGCCGCAGCGGGGCTTCTCCAAGGAACTGGTGGTCAAGTGGTGCCGCGTCGGCGAGGAGGTGCCGATGGACACCTTCACGTTGAGCAAGTTCGTCGAGGCGGAATTCAACAGCCCGTACGAGGAGTTCTCGCTGGTCATGGAGATGCGGGCCCGCACCGCGCAGGGCATCGTGCGCACGCACAAGCCGCTGGGCATTTACGTCCCGGCAAAGAAACTGAAACTGTGGCAGACCGGACGGTCGCTCTCCCGCATGGAGCAGAAAAAGGCCAAGAACCGCGACGTCGAACTGGACGTCTTCCGCCAGTACATCCTGATCTACGAGTGGATCAAGGGCGTCAGCGCGTCGGAGGCCTTTGACCGGCTCCTGCCCGATCCCCGGGAGCGGCGGCAGGAGCTGATTGCCTTCACCGACCGCGTCGCGGAGGATCTGCACCGCAAGGGCTTTCGGGTGCTGGATTCCAAGCCCGAGCACTTCATTGTCCGGCCGCGGCCCGAAGGCGGCATCCTACGTTCCCGCGACGGGACCATCCCCTATGCCCTGGTGGATTTCGAGTTGCTCGAACGGACGCCGGAGCGGGAGCAGGAAGTCACGGCCTCTCGCCGCGCCGCGTACCTTCAGCATCAAAAGGACCGCTTTGCGGGATCGGGGGACAAGGACTTTCCGACGCACCTGACGCCCTCGCGGGTGTTCGGCGTGGACTACGTGTACGGCCATTCCGAGAGCACCCAGGGACAGTTGTGGGTGGTCGGGCGCGATCCTTCGCTGTTCGACTACTTTCTCCCCGAGCGCTGGCGGCGCACGCCGCGCCGCGCGCTGTCCAAGACCGGGCAGACCCACTACACGCGCACAAAGGACTTGATCCACCTGGTCTGGAAAGTGTCCCGGGTGGGCGAGCGGCCGGATCCGGAAGCCTCCTCGGAAGCGCGGGTCCGCATAGCGGAACACGGATACAACAGTCCGTTCGAGGAATTCGCTATGGCGCTGGAACTGGGGCGGCGGGGAGTAGCCACGGTGTATCCCCGCGCCATCTACATGACCGGCCAGGAAGCGGCGCCCGAGGCCTACACCCTGGACCCCAGCCGCTACGTGTCCCACCAGGGGCTCCGGACGCCCGAGGGGTTCCCGGTCCTGCGCACGGATCACAACTACATTACCGTGTGGGGATTCTGGAATGGATCGGACGAGTTACTGGCCTCCCGGGACACCGAGCACTGCCGGGGCATGGATTTGCTTCGGGCGCTGGAAGACGGCCTGATCGACGCGGAGGAATTCGCGGAGCTTCTCGACCGGGCGCGGGCCGAACTGACCCGGGCCGGCTTCGAAGACCTGAATCTCAAGGGGACGCACGTCATGCTCTCCCTGACCGCACAGGATCACCTGATCCGGCAGGAGGACGGCCAACTGGCTCTTCGGTTCTCCAATTTCAGTTTCATGCGAAAGAAGCCCTAGCCGCGGATCGGCCCCCTTCATCCGGATACCCCGCCCCCATGGCTAGGCCATACTTTGCAAAGTATGGCCTAGCGCAATCTATTACAAGTAGACCACAATATATTTCATTTCAATATGTTATGGCTTATTCCGCCGTCTTTTCTTCATCGTGTTTACCTAGGCCATACTTTGCGAAGTATGGCCTAGGGGGGGATGTCCATGAAGCACTCGGGGAAGGCATCCGCCCTTGGCCGGTTTGCCTCGCGGGAGCGCATGCCGGAACGCCCGCGTCCAGCATGGTTCCCGGCCTCGCTCGCTGGCAGGACAAGCCCGCGGCGTACAAGGATCTCGTTATGCCCGAACGTCTCCATTCAAAGCTATCGTGACCTCCTCCACGACCAGGTCCCGGCGCCCGGAGGCCTGCGCCGCCGCGCGCACCAGGGCCGTCAGTCCCCCGCAGCAAGGAACCTCCATGCGCACCACGATCACCCGCGGCAGAGTCGGCTCGGACAGGATGGCCGCCAGCTTTTCCATGTAGCCATCGGTCCGATCCAGCTTGGGACAGCCGACGACCACCGAACGGCCGCGCAGGAACCGCCAATGGACGTCGGCGGAGGCCAGGGGCGCGCACGTGCTCATGACGACCAGTTCCTTGCCCTTGAAATACGGCGCGCCCGGCGGCACCAGGTGAATCTGGATCGGCCATTGGCGCAACTCGGAAGTCTGGACGCGAGGCGGCAGTCCGGCCCGGCCCGCGGGCACGGGCTCGGCCGGCCCGGTCCCTGAAAACTCGCGCACGGCCATGCCGGGACATCCTCCCGCCCGCGGAATTCCCGCGACGCCGCCGTGCCGACTCGCCGCCTCGTCAAAGGCACGAACCGCCGCCGCCCCGCCCGTCCGCGCCACGTGCTCCCGGGCCGCCGCCGGATCGTAGTCGGGCGCGTCGACTTCGATGATGTTCAGCGCGCGGGTGGGACATTCCCCCACGCAGTCGCCGAACCCGTCGCAGTACTGCTCCCGGACCAGCTTCGCCTTGCCGGCCACGATCTGCAGCGCGCCTTCGGCGCAGGCCGTCACGCATTCCCCGCAGCCGTTGCAAAGGTTTTCGTCGATCGTAATGATTTTACGCTTCATGGCTTCAGGCCGCGGAGCCCAGCGCCGCGGCCAGGTCCTTCTCGACCGACCCGACAGGCTGGATGTTGAACTTCTCCACCAGCACCTTGACCACCGGGGGCGTCAGGAAGGCCGGCAGGCTAGGTCCGATCCGTATATTCCGAATGCCGAGATGCAGCAGGGTCAGTAGGATGCACACCGCCTTCTGCTCGTACCACGACAGGATCAGCGAGAGCGGCAAATCATTGACCCCGCACCCAAAGGCCCCGGCCAGCGCCGAGGCGATCTTGATGGCCGAGTAGGCGTCGTTGCATTGCCCGACGTCCAGGAGGCGCGGCAGGCCCGCCACGGTCCCGAAATCGAGCTTGTTGAAGCGGTACTTGCCGCACGCCAGGGTCAGGATCACGCAATCCTGCGGCACGGCCTGCGCGAACTCGGTGTAGTAGTCCCGGCCCGGCTTCGCGCCGTCACATCCCCCGATCAGGAAGAAATGGCGGATATCGCCTTTCTTCACCGCCTCGATGACCTGGCCGGCCACCCCGAGCACCGCGTGGTGCCCGAAGCCGACCAGGATCGTCTTCTCCGGTTCGTCCGCCATGAACCCGGGCGCCGCCAGGGCCGCCTCGATGACCGGCTTGAAGTCCCGATTCGCGATGTGCCGAACCCCCGGCCAGGCCACCAGGCCGCTCGTGAAAATCCGGCCCGTGTAGCTCTCCTTGGGTTTCTGGATGCAGTTCGTGGTCATGAGGATGGCGCCGGGGAACGCATCGAATTCCTTGCGCTGGTCCTGCCAGGCGCCCCCGTAGTTGCCGGCCAGGTGTTTGTACTTCTTCAATCCCGGATAGCCGTGGGCCGGCAACATCTCGCCGTGCGTGTAAATGTTGATCCCGGCCCCCTCGGTCTGCTTCAGCAACTCTTCCAAGTCCTTGAGATCGTGGCCGGAAACCAGGATAGCCTTGCCCTGGACCGGCGTGATCCGCACCGGCGTCGGCACGGGGTGCCCGTACGCGCCCGTATTGGCGCTGTCCAGCAGGCCCATGACGGCCAGGTTCACCTCGCCGCAGCGCAGATTCATGGCGAGCAATTGGTCCACCGTGGGCGCCGGCTGCGTGAGGAAATCCAAGGCCTCGTGCATGAACGCGTACACGGCCTCGTCTTCCTTGCCGAGGATCAACGCGTGGTCGGCATACGCCGCCGTGCCCTTCAGCCCGTACATCAGCAACTCCTGCAGGCCGGTAATGTCCGGCCCCAGGTTCGCCATCCGGCCCTCCACGGACACTTGCTCCCCCTGCCGGATCAGCTCGTCCAGGTCGGCGGCCGGGCGCCAGGCGGCCGGGCCGGAGAGGTTCTCCACTGGCGCGCCCCGGTCCGCGCAGGCCTTCTCGTACAGCGCCCTGGCCTTCTCCCGGAGCGCCGCGGCCCGGCGCAGCAGAACCTCGATGCGCCTCGGGTCAAAATTCACGTTGGTCACCGTCGTGAACAGGGACTCCAGCGCAAAGACATCCACGTCGTGATCCCGGCCGCCCAGTTGCCGGGCGCGATGGGCATACTGGCTGATCCCCTTCTGGGCGTGGATCAGCAGATCCAACAAGGCGGCGGTATCCGGATCCTTGCCGCATACCCCGAACGCCGTGCATCCCGTACCCTTGGCCGTCTGCTCGCATTGATAGCAAAACATGTCTGCTTCTCCCTTTGATTGACCTTTTTACGCCCCCACTATAACCCCGCCGCGCCGACGGAATCTTGATCCAGGTCAAGAATCGGCCTTTTTCCGTCCGCGCCGTTCCGGGCCCCTCCGCGGGTCCCGTTTCGCCTTGCGGGCCCGGGGGGATGCGCTATGGTATTCCTCCATGAGCAAGCTCGCGATTCCCCTCCTGCTGACGGCGGCGGCGCTCGGCCAGGGCTGCGCGATGGTCCGCGGCGGGGTCGGCCGGGCCCTGGCGCCCATGGCGAAGGATCTGGCCGCCTCGCTCCAGAGGCAGTCCGATGTCGAGCTGGTCCGGGAGGGGGCCCCGGCCTATATCCTGCTGCTGGACGGCCTGGCGCAATCCGGCAACCCCCAACCTGAAATGCTGATCGCCGCCGCCGAGGCCAATACGGCCTACGCGATGGCGTTTTTGGACCAGACGGATCGCGCCCGGGCCCGGGCTTTCCACGCCCGGGCCCGCGACTACGGATTGGACGTGCTGCGCCGCAACCGGACGTTCCGCGCCGCGGAGCGCGCGCCGCTCATGGACTACGAGGCCGCTGTTCATACCTTCCGCAAGCGTGATGTGTCCGCCCTGTTCACCACCGGCACCGCCTGGATCAACTGGATCCTGGCCAGTTCCGATTCCGTGGAGGCCCTGGCCCAGTTGGGCCGCGCGGTCGCCCTGATGCAGCGAGTCCTGGAACTCGAACCGGATTACCGGCAGGGCAGCGCCCACCTCTTCTTCGGCCTCTACTACGCGGTCCAGCCGCTCGGGGCCGGGCGCGACATGGAAAAGGCGCAGCGGCATTTCCAGCGCGTGTTCGAACTGGCGGGCCCGGACTACCTGCTGGCCCGCGTAACCTATGCCGAGTACTACGCCCGCTACCGGTTCGACCGGGAATTGTTCGAAAATACCCTCCGGGACGTGTTGGCCCCGCGGGAGGATCCGCCCGATTACCGCCTGATGAATGCCGTCGCGCGCCTGCGGGCCCAAGCCCTGCTGGATCGCGTGGAGGAGTTTTTCTGACATGAACATCCGCGCCCCGCTCCTGACGATACTCGCCGCAGGCCTGGCCGTTTCCGCCATGGCCCAGCCCAAGGTCACGCTCAAATTCGCGACGCTCGCGCCCGAAGGCAGCGCCTGGATGCAGGCCTTCGACAAGGCCCGGCAGGACGTGCTGGAGGCCACCGGCGGCGAAGTGGCCCTCAAGGTCTTCCCCGCCGGCGTGCTGGGCGAGGAAAAGGACGTGCTGTTCAAGATCAAGGTGGGCCAGGTGGACGGCGGCGCCTTCATCGGATTCGGCATCGGCCGGATCTGCCCCGACGCCCGCGCGCTGATGTTCCCGCTGATCTTCAACACCTACGAGGAGGTGGACGCCGTTTTTGCCGCGCTCCTTCCTCACCTCGAAAAACAATGCCTGGGAAACGGCTATGTCGCCCTCGGCTGGACCGAGGTCGGGTTCAGCTACCTGTTCAGCACAAAACCCGTCCGGACGCTGGACGACCTGCGCGGGGCCAAGCCCTGGCTGACCCCCGGCGAGGAAATGCTTAGCGAGCTCTTCGCGGCCGGCCGCGTGAACGGCATCCCCGTAACCGTCGCCGACGTGCTCACGGCCCTGCAGACCGGCCTGATCCAAACGATTTACTCCCCTCCCCTCGCCGCCGTGGCCATGCAATGGCATACGCGCGTCCGCTGCCGGAACGACCTCCGCCTGGTCTACTCGTTCGGCGGCGTTTTCCTGGCCGAGCGCGCCTGGAAGAGCATCCCGGAGGCGCACCAGGAGCCCATCCGGGACATCTTCCGGCGGCGGACCCGCGAGCTCACCGAGCAAGTCCGGCGCAGCGACGTCGAGGCCCTGCGCGTGCTGGCCGGCCAGGGCATCGAGACGCTCACTTCGCCTCCGGCGGCCCTGCAGGAATTTCAATCGGTCGCCCGGGAAGGCATGAAGAAAGTCGAAGGGCGCCTCTTCTCCAGGGAGGCCGCCGACCAGGTCCGGCGCCGCCTGGAGGACTTCCGCGCCGGGGCGGAGGCGCATGCCCCGTAAGCTGGCGCACGCCTGGGAACGAGCCGGCGCCGCCATCGCCGCCGCCGAGACCGTCCTCCTGGCTGTCCTGGTCGCCGGCATGGTGCTGCTCGCCGCGGCGCAGATCCTCCTGCGCAACTTCATGCAGGCGGGCTTCCTGTGGGCCGACCCGCTGCTCGGCATGGGCCTCCTGTGGCTGACCATGCTCGGCGCGCTGGCGGCGACCGGCGCGCGACGCCATATCGTCATCGACCTGGTGGGCCACTTCGCCCCGCCGCGGCTCCGCCGGGCGATCGGCCGGCTGACCGCGCTGTTCGCCGCCGTGGTCTGCGGCTTCCTGGCCGTGGCCGCCGCGCGGTTCTGCCTGTTCCAGAAGGAAATGGAAACCAACGTCATCCTCCAGGTTCCGGTCTGGGTCTATTACCTGATCATCCCCGTCGCGTTCGGCCTGATGGCCCTTCGCTTCGCCCTCCAGGCCCTGGGCCCCGGCGATCGGCCTCCCCGGGAGACGCCGTCATGACCGGATGGATCATCGCCGCGGCGGCCCTGCTCGGCGCGCCCCTGTTCGCCATCTTCGGAGCGCTGGCGCTGGGGGCCTATCATTCGATTCAGCTCGACGCCTCCATCGTCATTTCCGAACTGGCCCGGCTGGCCACCATGCCGCTGCTGCGCGCCTTGCCGATGTTCGCGCTGGCCGGCTACGTCCTCGCGGCGAGCCGCGCCTCGGAACGCCTGCTGAACCTTTCGCGCGCCGCGTTCGGTTGGATGCCGGGCGGCCTGGCCCTGGTCAGCCTGATCGCCTGCACCCTGCTCACGGCCTTCACCGGGGCCTCGGGCGTGACCATCGTCGCCCTGGGCGGGCTCCTGCTGCCGGCCCTGCAATCCGAAGGATACGGCGAAAGATTCTCGCTGGGGCTGGTCACCAGCGGCGGGAACATGGGCGTGCTCTTCGCGCCCAGCCTGCCGCTGATCCTCTTCGCCGTGATCGCCAACCCCATCGCCTCCGAGGTCACCATCGACCGCCTTTTCCTGGCCGCGCTGTGGCCCGGGGTGATCACCCTGGCCGCGCTGGGCGCCTACGGGATGTTCGCGGGCCGGCGCGCGGGCGTCCCGCGCCAACCCTTCAGCGGACGCGCCCTGGTCCGGGCGCTGTGGGCCGCGCGATGGGAAGCCCCGCTGCCGGTGGTCGTGCTGGGCGGCATCTACAGCGGCAAGGTCGCGGTCAGCGAGGCCGCCGTCCTGACCGCCGCCTATACCCTGATCGTCGAAACCATCATCCAGCGCGAGGTGTCTCTCCAACGGCTGGCCGGGGTGATCCGCGACAGCACCATGCTCGTGGGCGGCGTCCTGGTGATCCTGGGGCTGGGCATGGCCATCACCAATTTCCTGGTGGACCAGGAAATGCCGTCGCGGCTGGTCGAGTGGGCCGGCCGGACCTTCCATCATCCCGTCTTCTTCCTCATGGCCCTTAACGTGTTCCTGCTCATCGTCGGCTGCCTGATGGACGTGTACACCGCGATCATCGTCTTCGTGCCCATGCTCATCCCGCTGGGGCTTCGGTTCGGGGTGAACCCGGTCCATCTCGGCGTCATCTTCCTGGCCAACCTGGCGATCGGCTACAGCACCCCGCCGGTCGGCATGAACCTGTTCATCGCGGCGATACGGTTCGAGAAGCCGCTGCTGAAGCTGGCCCTCGCCTCCCTGCCGTTCCTGGCCGTGCTGCTGGCGGTGCTCCTGCTGATCACCTACGTGCCCGCGTTGAGCCTGGGGCTTTTGAATTAGATGGCACGAACCATCAGAATGGGCTTGCGGCGTCGCGGGCGCTCCGCCCTCCAGGACGAACCGGCGGGTCATTTCATGGAGGGTCGAGCTCCCGCGAGACCGTCCTCCGGAAAGCCCGTCGCATGAACCCGCGCTTCCTCCTGGCCCAGACATCGCTGTTCGGGGCCCTGGCGGCCAGCCACCGCCGGGCGCTGGCGGAGGTCAGCCTGCCGGTCGAGGTGACGCGCCGGACGGTCCTGTTCGAAGAGGGCCGGAAGGGCGACGCCTTCTACGTGGCGGCCCGCGGCCGCGTGCAGTTGCACAAGACCGCGCCGGACGGCCGCGAGATCGTCATCAAGGTCGTCCAGCCGGGCGAGACGTTTGCCGAGGTGATCCTGTTCGAGGAGGCCCGCTATCCCGTGACCGCGGTCGCGCTGACCGACGCCTTGCTGCTGAAGATCCTGCGCCGCGACGTGCTGCGCCTGCTGGCGGACGCCGATTTCCGGGCCGACTTCATCGCCATGCTCATGCGGAAACAGCGTTACCTCGCCGAGCGCATCCGGCAACTGGCCACGGAGTCGGTGGAGGAGCGTTTCCTCCAGTTCCTGCGGGAGCAGTACGGCCCCTCGGAGCGCATCGAGCTCGCGATCCCGAGGAAGGCGCTGGCCGCGGCCATCGGGGCCACGCCCGAGACGCTTTCCCGGCTGCTGCGGCGGCTGCAGGCCGCCAAGACGCTGTCGTGCCGGGGCCGGAAACTGGCCTTCCGGCCGGGCTTCTGGAACAGGTAGCGCCGGCTTTAAATCAATTCACGTTTGATGCTGCGCGATTCCTACCCACCCCCGCCCCCTCCGAAGGAGGGGAGAAATCCATTCATGATGAAGGACTTTTCCCCCTCCCGGGAGGGGCGGCCCGCCTGCGGGCCGGGGCGGGTGGAGGCCGCGCAGTTTCATTCGGAATGCGGGAGTACGCCATCCTGGCCGGAACCGACCCGGCCCTACCCTTCGCTGCTGGTGCCGCGGAGACGAGCCATCAGGCGCCGGAGCTGCTCGAAGGCGTCGGCGCTCATTTCCGCCGCCCGGGCCGTCAGGGGTTCGGCCAGCTGCATGGCCTCGGTCACCATCCCGCGCCGCTCGTAAACCTCCGCCATGTGCAGGATCATGTGGGGATGGGTCGGCTGCAGCGCCAGCGCCCGCTGGAGCGCCTCCTGCGCCTCCTCGGGCTTCTGCATGTGGAGCAGCACCACGCCGATCGTGTCCCAGCTCGCCGCGTTCCGGGGATTCAGGTCCGCCGCCTCGCGGGCCAGTTTCAGGGATTCCTCGTGCCGGCCCCGCATCTGGAGGATCCAGGCAAGGTCGTTCAGCACGCTATCCGATCTTCGGCCGGCCAGGCTGGTGCGGAACGAGGTTTCCGCCATGTCGTACTGCCCGCGGGCATACTGGATCAGGCCCAGCATGTGGTTGCCCAGCGGGTTGCGGGAGTCGACGATCAGCAACTCGTCGACGCGCGCCTCCATTTCCGGACGCCGGCCTTCGCGCAGGTCCAGCTGAATGAGCGATTCCAGCGCGGGGACCGACCCTTTCTCGTAGCGCAGCAACTCCTCGAGGTAGGTCCGGGCCGTCGCGGGATCCCGCTGGAGCAGGGCGATCTGGGCCAGGGCCAGCCGGATGTTCGGCATCTGGCGGGAGGCTATTTGGAGGGCGGTTTTTGCGCGCTTCAGCAATTCCTCGTCGCCATCATCCATGGCCATGAACGCGAGAAGCATCCATGCCAGCGGGGGCGCCTTGTCCTGCTTGGCCAGGGTCAAGAGCTTGCCTTTCGCCTCGGCGGCGCGCCCCGCCAGGGCGTCCAGGAGCGCTTCCTCGGGCAGCAGGAGCTCGTCCGGGGCGTTGTTCTCCCTCGCCCGCTTCAGGAACCCGGCCGCGGCTTCAAAATCGTTCCGGCCCAGGGCCAGCCGGGCCATGCCCATCAAGGCCGGCACGCTTCCCGGATGCTCGGCCAGCACCGCCTCGAAGTGCGTCTCGCTCTGCTCGCCTTGCCGCTGCAGGGCGGCGATCTGGGCCAGGCCCAGCTCAATCTGCGCCCGGGGCGCGCCGGCGGCGGCAGCCTTCTGCAGCTCGGCGACGGCCAGGTCGGGCTTGCCGCTCATGGCCCAGGCCATGCCGCGCTTCGCAAAAACCTCGGGAGTGCGGACGGTGCCGAACGCGGAGGAAAGGGACCACAGGGGGGGGCGCCGCTTCATCCGGCGCGCGATCTTGTACAGGGCGCCTTCCAATTCCCCGGCCTCGGGAAGGCCTTCCCGCTGCGCCAGCGCCGCGCTGTTCAGCAGCGCGCTGATATTGTTGGTGCTCAATTCCAGCGAGGCCTGGTAGGCCGCGAACGCCTCCCGGGTCTTCCCCAGATCCTCCAGCAGCACGCCCGCGTTGTTGGCCAGCTTGCTCAAGTGCGCCAGGGACCAGTTGGCCCATGGCAACAGGACGGAATTCCCCTCCGCGACATCGACCTTGAGGGCCTGGCCATACGATTGCCAGAAAGCCGCCTGCGCCTGGAAGTACGCCTCCGCCTCGAGCTCCGCGATATCGGAGATCCCTTCATAGACCAGGCCGTCCGGCACGGGCGTCATGCCGGCCAGGGTCCAGACGTCCGGCGCCGCCAGGATGGCCACCTCGGAGGCGCCTCCGGCGGACTGGGCCAGCCACTCCTGCATCAGGGGCGACGAACCCACCAGCGCGAGGCTCTGGAGGCGCGGATCGTGGAACAGGGACGCCGTGTACCGCAAGTAGGCGCTCTGGCGCCCCCAGCCCAGGTTCAGCATCTTCAGCGGAATACCGCGCTCCCGCGCGGCAATTCGCAGCATGTCGTCCAGGAATCCGTTCGAGACGATCCAGCGGCGGCCGTCCAGGCGATCCACCACCTCGTCGGCCAGCCGCCGGACGGCCGCGCCGGCGCGGCCGTCGGCCTCGCGCACGTTCCGGAACGCGGCGGCGGCCAACAGCCCCAGGACCAGGGGCACCATGAGGAATCGCCCCAGGCGCCGCAGGATGGAGCGGTGCGAGGCGAACGAGCTGTACGGGGAAAAGTAGATCAGCCAGTACCCGCCCAGGTAGCCGAACCAGAGGGCCATCAGCACGTAGGGCGTCACCAGGAGGGGCCGGGCGCTGAACATCGCCCAGGGCGACACGCGGATGTTGAACAGGACCAGCAGGCCGACGAGGCTGAACAGCAGGTGGAGCAGATTGGAACTCCACACCGCGGTGCGCGTCATGGCCTTCTTCGGCAGGGCCACCACGAGGGCGGGGAACAGCATCGTCATGAAGATCAGCATCCAGCCGACCTGGGGCACGCTGTAACGGATGGCCAGGTACTGGTCCCGCCACATGAACCAGAGCACCTGGAAGATCGAGGTGAACGCGCGCCACTCGTAGGCCGGGTGCAGGCGGTATTCCGCCGCGGCGACGCCGTACATCAGCAATCCCGCCGCCCAGCAGCCGGCCATGCGCAGCACGGGCCCCCCGCGGAGCTGCCCCGCGCGCCACATCGCCACCAGCAGCCACAGCCCGAAGACCGGGGCCCACACGATGAAGGTCGCGAACTCGGTGATGCCGAGCCCGTACAGGAAGGCGAAGAGGTACATCAGCGCCGGGGTTTTATCGACGCTGAAGCGGAGCAGCACCCAGACGCCGAACAGCAGCAGGAACACGTCGAAGGCCGCCGGGTGCGCCCGCGTGGACACGAACCAGAACGGGGCCGAGAAGGCCAGCGCCAGGGCGGCGACCAGCCCGGAGAACGCCTGCGGCGCCGCGGGGGGCACCCGGGCCTCCCACTCCTCGGCGGTCCGATCGTGCCGGACCCGCGAGAGGAGGCTGTAGAGCAACCAGACCGAGCCGGCGCCGCAGAGGGCGCTGAAGAGATTCAGGCGGCGAAGCAACCCCGCGAACGGGAACAGCCCGAGAAACTTGACCACGCGGCCCCAGACGGGATTGGCCATGGGGGGAAACGGATCCAGCCCCGAGTGCATCGCCACCTGGTGCGCCGGGTCGCCCGGGAAGGCGCCCGGGCAGAGGGTCCAGAGATAGACCGCGAAGGACAGAACGAACAGCGCGGGTCCGAACCAGCGCGAGCCGCGCTCCAGCCATTTTTCGTGAAGATCTTGCATGGGCGGGAGGATAGAAAATGAGACGGCGGAAAGCAAGCCAAGCGGCGGGCCTGTCGGCCCGGGCGCACGGCCGGGACGGCCGTGTCACACGCGGAAAACACGACGCCCCGGGATGTCATCCCGGGGCGCGTGCGGTTTCGGTTATACCGATCGGTTATTTACGTAGCCGGCGATACACCAGCAGGCCCACGCCCGCCAGCGCCAGCATGATCGTGCTCGGCTCGGGAACGACCTGGCCGTGATCCGCAGGATTGAAGAACACGCCCTCATAGTCGCCCGTTCCTTCAAAGGTGCTGGGGGCGCCATTCACCACATCCATCGCACTGGGTGCCGGAGTAGGATCACCAGGAGCCGGGGGACGAACGGCAAAGGTGCTGGTGTCAAAAATGACACTACTGGCATACCATGTGCCTACAATAGGAGCGGCCGCATCAAAGATGCGGGCATAGATATATCCGGCGTTGACGTTGTTACCACCCACATGACTGTTGAGATAGTCAAAGTTGCCATCGATATCGGCCGCCGATTCGATAGTGCCCGGGGTAGCAGAGACAGGCGTATACCCCGTCCACAGAATCCAGTAATTCACCCCAACGCCAGGCTGCACGATGTTGTTCCCCTGCGCGTCACTTTGCAGGTAGGGCGTATAGCTGGGAGAATACGCATTCAACGTACTCCACACCAACTGAATCATGCTGCCCGCCGGCAAGGCATCAGCGTCAAACGTTGTGCCTCCATGCACCATTAAGGCCCCAACAGCGGTGTTCAGCTCGACGCTGATATCCGCATTCGCCACGCTGCACGCCAACAATGCGCACAGCACCACTCCGCCCACCTTCGCATATTTTTTCATGTTATTCTCCTCTGCCGAATTGAGACTAACTGTCCAGCTTTACTACATCTGTTATGGCCACGTATAGGGCTTGAGTTCACTCCAATTTGTCGCGTTCGCCCACTTAAGCCAGAAGCCCTGCCCGGGATTGATCAGCAAAGCATTACCCGCCGCACCCCATCCGCCGAGGGCCGCGCGAGTATAGGTATCATAGCCCGCTCCGGTCCAAATATATAACTTGGATCCCACCGGGGCCTGCTTTGCGATCGAAAGATTCGTCCAGGACTGCACGACGGGATAGGAATAACCAGAAAGCGTGAATCCCGCAGCCACCCCGACGGTGCTGGAAGGAGCGGTGAAGCGATCCGGCACCTCACCCATCAGGAAGACCTGATACTCATTGGACACGGCACTCGCCGGAACTAGTACCCACACGCCGCTACCACGATACAGAATGTTGGTGCCACCAGCCCCCCAGCCCCCTAGCGCGGCCTTCGTGATCGTGTTGTATCCGCTTTGATCCGTCTTCCACAGGTACACCTTCGAGGAAGTGGGC
Organism: Kiritimatiellia bacterium; assembly: GCA_018001225.1. Classification (NCBI taxonomy): domain Bacteria; kingdom Pseudomonadati; phylum Kiritimatiellota; class Kiritimatiellia; species Kiritimatiellia bacterium. The sequence goes on from JAGNIJ010000011.1 coordinate 27,209, forward strand.
AAGGACGCGAACACATTCGAGATAGCCAAGGGTGTGTCCAAATCCTCAAAATCATGCCTGACCATCGAGAACACGCCCTTCGTCAGCGTGATCTGCTGATACCCGACGGCGTTTCGGCTCAACACCTGCTGGCCGAAAGCCACGGCGGCGACACTTGCGATCGCCAGCATTACAATGAGCAGCTTCTTCATATCTGTCTCCAATTGTTGCCGATTATGTCTGATTCACAACGCCTGTCCAGAAAAAAAGCACGGCAACGTTAACTTTTCTCCGGATCTGCACTCTCAAAAATCCTTTCCACCTTTCTGGATAAGAGATTACCCGCAGGCCGCATACGTGTCAATACGTATATATAAAATAATTGATTTATTGTTACTTGCTTATCCGCAATGTGATACGCATAAATCAGGCCGGAAAATAGAGCGATCTACATCTCCTTGCCTTCCACCCAGCGCACGGCTTCGCGAAGAAGCTGGGCGGCGTCCTCGCAACCCAGTTTCCGCTTGATGTGCGCGCGGTGCACTTCCACGGTGCGCTCGCTCAAGGAGTACTTCTCCGCGATCCGGCGCGTGGTCATGCCGCGGCCGAGGCATTCGAAGATTTCACGCTCGCGCTCGGTGAGGCTCCCGATGCCGCTCTCGGGCTTGGACTCGACATCCTTCCGCAGGTAGTCCTGGAGCATGCGCGCGCGCGCGGCCTCGGAGAGATAGGTCTCGCCTTGCAGCACGACCCGCAGGGCGGAGAGGAGGGACTCGTCGCCCTGCTCCTTCATCACGTAGCCCTGGGCGCCGGCGCGCAGGGCCTTTTCCGCATGCGTGGCCTCGTCGTGCATGGACAACACCACCATCGGTATCGCGTGCCCCCGCCGGCGCGCCTCGCGGATGAAGTCCAGGCCGTTCTCGTCCTTCAACGTGATGTCCACGATCGCGGCGTCGGGCCGGAGGCTCTCCAAGGCCGCCAGCGCCTCGGCGACGGTCGCGGCCTCGCCGCACACGGCCAAGTCCGGCTCGCCGGAGATCAGCGCCGCCAGTCCGTGCCGCACGATGGCATGGTCGTCCACGATGAGCACGCGGCGGGCGGATGGCGGAGCGGGGGTCATGGGGAATGGAGGAGTGATGGGTGAATAGTGAATAGTGAATGGTGAATGGTCAATACTGAATGATTACTCATGGACGCGAAGCTCCCGCTATTCACCACTCACCCTTCACTATTCACTCTTTTCCAACCTCCCCTGCACGGCCCGGCGCAGGCGGGCGAGGTGCTCGCCGGTCATCTTGTACGGATCGCCGATGTCCGGCTCCGCCGCCTGGACGAAATCGGCGAGCTGCTCGCGGGTCCAGCCCATGCGGTCCTGGAGCAGGAGCAGGTACTCGATATCCTGCTGCAGGCGGCGCACCGCCTTCAGGCGCAGCGACGCCAGCGGTGCATCGAGCCCGCAGGCCCGTCCGTTCCGGATCAGCGCCTGCGGCGACCCGGCGCCCGGTTCCTGCGCGGGCGCCGTGGCCTCCCGTATGGCCCAGCCGTCCGCGCCCTTGAGGAACGAACGCAGGACGCCCGCCGCGGTGGCCAGCGGGGTTTCGTTGAGGGGCATGAAGTCGTTCTGAATCCAGAGCCGCGCGCCCGACGAGGCCGCGCGCCGGCGGAGCAGCTCCCACGCCGCGGTGTTGCGGTCGCTGACGGACAGCAGCCGGAACGGGTTCCAGCCGTATCCCGCCAGGGCCGCGGCGTCGGGTACGGTCACGCGGAACACGACGGGCGGCGCGGCGGAGGGAGGCACCATCTTCGCGTACGCTTCGAGCGCGAGGAAATCGTCGCGGAAGAAGGGCTGCCCCAGGGACCAGGGCGGCGGCTGGCCGCGGTAGGTGTTGGTCGGGACGTTGACCAGCCAGACGTGCGCCGCGGTCCGATCCACGCGCCGCTCGCGAAAGTGCGCCGCGTACTGGCCGAGCACGCCCGCCCACGCCGCGCGGTACCCGGGCGAAAGGCAGCCCTCGAGTTGGCGGGGATCGCCGGAGAAGACCGGGAGGCCGTCCGGGCGCGCGGTCAACGCGTCGTCGCAGGCCAGGCCGTTCGCCAGCGGCGTGGGCCAGCTTTCGAAAACCGGAAGCCAGACGTGCGCCAGCGGGACGGCGGGCGCGTTCGAGGCGGCAAAGAGGCGGCCGGACAGCAGCGCCGCGTACTGGGCATCCCACGCGGCCCAGCCCTGGACGGCCAGGCCCGTGCCGGATCCGGACAGCGCGGGGCAGAGCCAGGGCGCGGCCGCGCCCTGGGTCAGGTAGGGCCGCACGGCCAGCACGGCCCGGTGCTCGTTCGCGAGGCGATGGTACCGGTTCTCGATTTCCAGCGCCTGCGGGCGGGACGTGAGTTCCTTCCCGTGGTGCTGGCGGGCGAGAATGGGCGGCGCCTGGAGTTCGACCGTGAAGCGAGGCACGGCGGGCATCGAAACCGGCAGCACCTTCAGCAACACGAGCACGTTGATCTCGGGGGCCTTCCCGTCGGAGAACGCCAGCCCGCCGCGGTAGAGGCCGGGCGCGGCGCCGGGCGGCACCGCCAATTCCGCGTAGACCACGTGGTGGGCCTGGTCCGGCATGCGCCCGGCCAGGACGGATTTTTCCGGATCCAGCCGCCCCTCGAGGGGAAGCATCTCGTCCACGTGCCAGGCCAGCGGCGAGCGCCGGGTGGGATGGTGCGCGCTCCCCGCTTCATAGAACCGGAACACCAGGGAAAGCGCCGGCCCCGCGGAGGTTTCGAACGGAGCGGAGCGCACCGAAAGGGGCGGGAACTTCTCTTTCAGCCGGCTCAACATCGCCTGGAATCCCACGGTTTCCCCGGCGGCGGCCTGGAGGTGAATCGTGCGGCTGCCGCGGTCCCAGAGGAGGGTTTGAGCCGGCCGCGCGCCGGCGTGCTCCGGAGGGCCGTCCAGGACCGCGCCGCTGCCCGGATCGAGGCCGTCGAACTCGGACAGGATGCGGAGCGCCGCGGCGCCGCCGGCAATCTCGATGGAGCCGGCCTCGAAAGGCGGCGGCTTATCGACGGTCGGCAGCGCGAGCGCGGGGGCGGTCCGGGCCACGATCTGGGTCACCGGGCCCGCGGTCCCGGCCTCGTCGAGCGCGCCGAGGAAAAACGTGTACACCGTGTCCGGCTTGAGCCCCTCGATCACCATCTGCTCGGCCGTGCCGGGCTCGGCGGGCCACGGCGCCGCGTTCGGCGGCGCGGCGGCGGCCTTCTCGAAAGCGGCGGGCGCGGGGGCGAAGCGCACGTCGTAGCGGAAGGCCCGCCCGGTGTTTCCGTCGTCGCCCGGCGCCGTCCAGCGCAGGACCATCCCGACGGTTTTCGGATGGCTCAAGGCGGCGTGGGCGTGGGCGACGAAGGAACCGGGCGCCGCGGGCGGCACGAAATCCAGCGGCGCGCCCTCGACTTCGATGAAGTGCGACTCGTCGGGCATTTCGCGGCTGGCGATCGCGAAGGCGCCGGCGAGCTGTCCTTTTTCGTCGCTGACCGCCAGGCTGTCGGCCGCCCCGCTGACCAGCGCCTGGACCAGGACCGGGTTGAGCGGGACTTCGATCCAGGGATCCTCGGCCGTGGAGGGCCGGACCGGCCGGGCGACGGAAAAGAGATAGCCGGGCTGGCCCCGGAGCAAGTGCGTAAACGGCGGCCGGTCCGCCCGCCAGGGCGTCCGGTTGAAATCGGCCCACCGGAACGTCGCGCCGCGCGAGGGCGGCTCGGAGGGCGTATGGGCGCCCTCCTCCCACGGCGCGCGCAGGGCGGTGAAGCCGAGCGTGTGCGGCTGGCCACTGCGGATACGCGCGCGCCACGAGGCCCGGCGCACCGTCCAGCCGCGGATCGCGGAGAGATCGTACCGGGCCAGGACAAAGCTCTCGTTGCCCTTCACGGGGAGTTCGCCCAGGCGGCCCGCGTTGCGATCGGGCGAGGTGCCCAGGTGGGCCTGGATGCACGTATCCGCCAGCGGAAGAAGACGCGCGGTTTGCCCGCCTGCGGCCGCGGGCGGGATCGCGGGCGCGGGCGGAACCGACAGGGCGGCCGGGAGCGCGCCGGTCTCCATTTCGAGTGGAATTTCCACCGCGGCGGGCGGCGCCGCCGTCGGAGCCGGGAGCGCCGGCGCGGGCTTCGAGAAGTCCATCTTCACCGTGGGGCGCGGCGCGCCCGCCGGAAGGGGCCGGGCCGGCGAGGCCGCCGGCCGTTTCGCGCCGGGCACCACGCGGGTACCGGGCGGGAGCTGGTCCGCCGGGATCCGTGATGGCTCCTCGCCGCGCCGGGCGCGGTCGACGCCCTTCCAAAAAAGAAAACCCAGCACCACGATGGCCACGACCGCCACGATGAGAATGACCACATCGGAGGTGGAGCCGGCTCGTTTTTTTCGGGGAGGCATGGGGTCAGGGGTCAGTGGGGCCGCCGGCCCAAGGGGCCGGATGGGCGCAGCGATGAGACCTCAACGTCCAACAATCAACGTCCAACGTCCAACGTTCAATCCTTGGACGTTCAACGTTGAGCGTTGGGCGTTGGGCGTTGCAAAACAGCATACGGGACAAGCCCGTGGGGGGGCGGGGACTCGAATGCACACGCCTTTTCATTTTTCCAGGGCCTGCATGCCCAGGGTCACGCGCCCCTGGCCGGCGCCTTGCTCCGCGGCCTTGATCTGGCATTCGACCAGCCGCCAGGGCGGTCGGGTTCCATCGCCCTGCAGCTCGGCCAGCAGGCGGCCGATCTCGGTGAACGGCACCGGGTCGAGACCGATCTCCGCCTGGCGTACGACCCACCCCGAGGCGGCGGGCCTGTCCTCGCCGACGCGGACGGCCGACGGGAAGCCGGGGAGCAGCCGGCCGACGGTTTCGCGCAGCGGCACGGGGGCGTGGCCCGACATATTCTCGAAGAAGGACACGGCCTGCTCCTCGCGGGCGCGGCCGGCCTGCAGCGCGCGCAGTTGGTCGAGATCGGAGAGCTTGGCGCGAATCTGTTCCGCCACGGGCCGCGTCTGCCAGGCCGCGCGCGCGGCGAGCAGGAGGCCGAGGAGGAAGAGCGCCGCCGAGGCGCCGCGAACGACGGCTTCGCGCTTCACGGGTTGCGCCCTCCCTTCAGGGTGAAGTGGACCTTTTCGTCGAGGCCGGCGTCCTGGCGCTCGACCACGACGTGCAGGCCGCGCCGGCGGAAGGGCTCGGCCAGTTTCTCGCACCGGTCCCAATCCGGGGCCGTGCCGCGCGCCGAGACCGAATCCGCCGAGAAACCGAGCGAGTCGAGGGTCAGCCCCTGGGCGCGGGCCTCCTGGAGCACTTCGGCCAGCAGCGCGGGCGCGGAGGGTTGAAGGGCCTCCAGGAACGGCCGGTAGAGGGCCGCGCGATCCTGCACGGCCTGGCGGGTGGTGCGCAACTCCTGCCCGTACAGCAAACGCGAGTCCGGCGCGAGCCGGCGCGCAAGGGATTCCACGGCGGCCTGCACGCCGCGCTTGCGCGTCTCGAGGAGGGACGGCCAGGCCAGGCCGGCCCCGCACAGGACCAGGCCGGCCGCCGCGAGCGCCACCGAGGTGCGCCGCGATTGCCGGGCGCGGTGCTGCTCGGCGGCCGGATGCGCCAGGGGACCGGCCCGGAAGTTGCACGGCCAGGCCGCGCCCCGCAGGGCGCGGGCGCCCAGCGCGCGCCGCAGGAAGGATTCGGGCCGGTCGTGCGCGGCAAAGTCGAAGGAACCGAGTCCGGCCACGTGGTGCTGGAGTTCCGCCGTCAGCGCCGCGTCCGCCGCGCCCGGCCCGGTCCATATCCATTCGATGGACGCCGACGCCCCGGCCGCCTGCGCCTGGAGGATCTGGCGGACCCGGCCGAGGATGCGCTGAACGCCCGGCTCCGCCGTGGCGGGTCCGGCCGCCCGCCACAGGGCCTCCACGGGGCGGAGGCTGTGCGCGCTGATGAAGCGGCTCTCCTCCGGCCGGCCGGCGGCCGTATCCCCCAGCACGAGGGCCAGGTGGTCCGGGTAGAGGGCGGCGACCACGCGGCGGCCGGCGCCGCGAGGCGGCTTTTCGGCCAGGCTTTGACTCCAGAGGGCCAGGCCCTCGTGGTCCAGGAACACCGGGTCGATCCCGAGGACCGCCAGGGCTTCCAGCCGGCGCCGGAGATCGGACAACCGGGCCGCGACCGCCAGGGCCTCCACCTCGCCCTGCGCCGTCCGCCCGATCCTCGGGAAGAGATGAACGCAGTCCTCGATGGAAAACGGCAATTGAATATCCAGCAACGAGGGCAGCACCTTCCGCGCCTTCGCCTCGGACGCGAGCGGCGCCCGCAGCCAGCGCGTCAGGCCTTCGTGGATCGGCAGGGCGGCCGCCCAGACCGCGCCGCGGCCCGCGATCGCTTCGGCCAGGCGCCCGCGCGCCGCGGCCGGGTCGTCCGCCGCCACGTCCAGGAGGGCCTCGTGCCGGATCCCGCGGCGGCCCGCCTCGGAGCCGCCCACGCGCACGGCGCCGCCCGACAGGTCGGCCGCGAGAACCGCGCGGACGGGAAGGACGGGGCCGCTCATCCCGCCGCCCTCCCCGACCACCATTGCACGACGTCGACGCGCCCGTCCTTCTGACGGACCGCAATGACCCGGAGCCGGACGGTCTGGTCCTCCGCGTCCGCCCGCACTTCCACCCTGAAAAAGCGGCTGCGCACGTCGAGATAGGGCTCCACGGCCCGGCGCGTCTCGGGGTCGAGCACGGCCAGCACGGAATCGACGGAACGCAGGGGGGCGCGCGCGCGGCGGACCAGGAGTTGGCGCACCAGTTCATCGCGCTGCAGGCCCAGCACGCCCCGCAGCACGTCCTCGCCGGCGGTATTGATGTTGACGGGCACCGGGGTGTCGCGCGCGGCCGGGATGACCGTGACCTGGTCGAGCACGTCGGCCTGGAACGCGGCCCGGCGTTCGTAGCGGGGCTTCCGGTCGAACAGGTCCCTCCGGAATCCGCGCACGGCCAGCAGCTCGGACCAGGACAGGAGCACCCGGTCGGCGGCGGCATACGGCGGTTCGAGGCCCCGGTAGAACGGGCTTTCCCAGGGGCCCTCGGCGTTGTCATCGACCCAATCCCCGAGGGCATCCACCTTGCTGACCGGCTCGAAGTCGCCGCACAGGGTCAGCAGGTCCATGACGATTTCCGCGGCCGGGCGCCAGGAGGGCCGCGCGGGCAGGGCGAGGTTGTTGAGATCGAACCAGCGGTTCTCGTCCTGCACCCAGGTCCGCGTGGTCAAGCCGGCGGGGTCGGTGATTTCGATCGAGGCCGCCCAGTTTTCGTTGGTGGCGTCCATGCCCAGGTCGGGGTCGTCGGCCAGGCGCTGGAGGGCCTGGCGGGCGGCATCGACGGCCACGAGATCGAGCCGCGCCTGGAGCAGGGCCTGCTCCTCCCGCCGCAGCGCGCGGCGGGCGGAGACCTGGGCTTCCATGACCAGGGCGGAAACCAGGACCAGGACCAGCAACACGAGGATCAGGACCGCTCCCCCCCGCCCGGAGGGGCGCCGGTGGCGGAAGTGCCGTTCGCGGATCGATTCAAGCAGCAAGCGGCCGAAGAAGCACACCACGCCGGCCCCAAGGTAGACTTCGGCCATCGTGATCAGGCGGGCGCGCGAGGCGGAACGGCTCACGGCGAAGGCATAAGCCAGCACGCCGGCGCCCAGGACCAGGCAGAGCCACCCCAGCATCAACAGGACCAGCCCGATCTTGCTCATGCGCCGCCGGGTGGCGTGAAAACGATGCACCTCCGTCCCGGCATATGGATCCCGCGCCGCCATGTCGATGCCGCCATGATGGAGAAAGAGCAGGCCCGGCGCTATCAAAAAAACCGGCGGGGATTCCGCCGGCCCGCCGCGGGCGAGGACGGTCAGGGCGAAAGGGGGGCCGCGGCGCGCTTGGCCAGGCGCCGTTCGAGCAGCCGGATGTTGATCAGAATCATCTCGTCCGACCACCGGCTTGCGGCCTCGCGGAAGACCGACAGGGCCTCCTCGTCGCGGCCCATGTTCCGGAGTTGAAGACCGAGCTGCGGCAGGAAGAACATGTTGTTCCGGTCCATCCGGTTGATCTCGATCAGGCGGGCCAGGGCTTCTTCCTTCCGGCCCTGCGCGTCGTCCGTGCGGGCGAGCCCGAAGAGGACCATCATGTCCAGCGGATTCCGGACGCGCGCCTTGTCATAGCACTCGAGGGCCAGGCCGGCCTGGCGCTTCTTCTCCTCGCCGTCGAGGGCCCAGAAGGCGCCGGTCCGATGGAGGTGGCCCAGGCTCAACCAGGGCCGCCAGTTGGCCCGATCCACGGCCCGGGCCTGTTCCAGCAGGCGCCGGGCGGGTTCCATCTCGAGCCGCTCCCGGCGCTGTTCCCCGAAATGGTGCAGCCCGTAGGAGAGCGCCGTCCGGAACGTCACGAGGAAGAGGACCAGCACGACCGCCAGGCCGCCGCCCCAGACCGCGCGGGCGCCGGCACCGCGGATCGCCCGGGGCCGCAGGGCGCCGGAGGCATACAAGCCGGACGCGGTGACGCCGGCAAGCAGGACCAGCACCTGGTTGTTGGAATAGATGTGGAGGTTGAAGTCGAAGACGGCGTGCACGGCGGCGGCGGCGACGCTGCCGCAGAGCGCGGCGATGAAGTAGGCGTCCTTGTCGCGTTCGACGCGGCGCAGGAGGCGGAGGAACCCGGCCAGGCCGGTCCCCGCCACGGCCAGCATGAAGGCGAGGCCGACGAGGCCGTAGTCGGACGCGAAATGGAGGTACTCGTTGTGCGCGTAGTTGATGAGCAGGGCGAAGTTGTGCGAGCGGAAGCGGGGATACACCCAGCGGTAGCTGCCCGGGCCGTGGCCCAGCCACGGCTTCTCGCGGATCATCGGCAGCGTGTCGCGCCAGACGTCGAACCGCGCCTGCACCGCGCTGTCGGGATCGTGGACCATGGCACCCTTGACGCGTTCGCGCACCATAGGCGATACGCTCCACAACGCCGCCCCCAAGGCGAGGGCTAGCACCGGCAACACCACCAGCATCGTGACGAACCGCTTCACGCTGCGGCGCAGGGCGATCAGCGCCGCGGCCAGGCCCAGGCCGGCGGCGGCGCCGAGCCAGCCGCTACGCGACTCGGTCAGGTACAGCACGGGCAGCAGCAGGAGCAGCGTGTAGCCCGCCAGCAGGCGGAGCGGCAGGCCGGCCGCGGGAAGCGCCGCCAGCGCCAGGGCGAACGGCAGGACGATGGCGACCAGGTTGGCGAAATGGTTCGGGCAGAAGTACGTGCCGCTCGCGCGCAGGCCGTACTGCTCCGGCCGCTCCAGGTTGAGCACCATCCGCGAGTCATGGGCATACTGGATCACCGCGTACCAGCCGATCAGGGTGACCACGAAGAGGGTGATCCCGATGATCAGGCGCCAGCGGCTGCGCCGGGCCGCCAACTCGGTCCAGGCCCAGTACGCCCCGACGTAGCCGCCGACCTTCAGCATTTCGATGCGGGCCTCGTACGGCACCGCCGAGAAAGGAAGGATGGCCAGCGAGTACAGGAAGAAGAGGATTCCCATCACGCCGCCGGGCGGCACCTGGAGCAACTGCAACTCGGGCCGCAGCAGCGGCCGGGCCAGGAACAGGGCGATGCCCAGCCAGGCCAGCATCAGGAGGGGCCCGATGGACCAGAGGCGCACGGCGCCGAACAGCACCGCGCCCAGCAACGGGCCCGCCATCAGGAAAGCCAGCGCGGTCCACTCGTACAAGGATTGGCGCCGCGAAATGGGAAGCGCCGTGCGCCGGCGGCGCCGCTCCCCGCCTCCGTCATCGCGGAAGGGAACCCGGTCAGAACGCGCTTCGGGGCACAATGATCACATCTCCCGATTCGAGTTCCTTGTCTCGCGCGGGATTCTTCTCGATCTCGCGCATGTTGACCACGAAGCGCTGCTCGCCGCGCAACAGTTCCACGCGGCGCGAATTGGCGAACTCGGTATAGCCTCCCGCGGCGGCGATGGCCTGGAGAATCGTCGTCCCGCCCACGAGCTGGAAGCGGCCGGGCCCGCGGACCTCGCCCCTCACGAAGTACCCCTGGCTCGGGATGATGATGTTGACCCCGAGATCGCGGTAATAGCCCTCGTTGATATACCGGTCGCGGATTTCGCGCTCGAGCTCGGAGGGGGTTTTGCCCGCGGCCTGCACCACGTTGAGGAACGGAAGGTTGATGCACCCGTTCTCGTCAAGGATGCCCTCGATGTTCTGCTGGCCACCGGGATACCCGGGGATGCCGCGCAGGGCGATGACGATGGGGTCCCCCGTCTTCATGCGATACACCCGGACGGGCTTGGTCGTCGCCACGCCCGACACCGCGGGTTCCTTGGGGGCCTTCTTCCACCACGGACGGCGCGTCTCGGCGGCCGCCGGGGCGGGCTCGGGGGGCGGGGTTTGAACCGCGGCCGGAGCATCCGAGGACGCCCTGGGCTTTCTTTGCCACCAGGAGCGGCGCGGTTCCTCCGCGGACGGGGCCGCCACGTTCGCGGACGCCACCGCGCCCGTGGCGGTGGCCGCGGGGTCCACTGCGGCCGGAGACGCCGGGGCCGCGGCCGGCGGCATGCGGGCGCCCGACGGCAGGACGATTTCCCCGGGCTTCGTCTTGAGGCGGGTGCATCCGCCGGCGGCCACCACCAGGAACAGGGCGAGGAGAAGGTTCAAGCGTTTCACGGTCCGGTTTCCTGTTTAGAGCACGTCTTTCTTGGAAGACGACGGGGTCCCGGATTCCTCCGCCCGCGCCTCTTCCGACGGCTCGTAATGTGAGTAGTAGGAATGATAATAGTAATAATAATCATCCCGCAAGATATTGATGTTGTTCAGGATCACGCCCAGCACGTTGCCGCCGACGTTCTCCAGCATGCGCTTGGCCCGCAGGGAAATCTGGCGCGGATACTTGCGGTACTGCACCACCAGCATGACCCCGTCGACCTCGCTGGCCAGGATGGAGGCGTCCGTGACGCCCATGATCGGGGGCGAGTCGAAGAAGACGTAATCGTAACGGGCCTTGAGGTTCTTGATCAGCTCGCGCATCCGCTGGGAGTCCAGCAGGCCGAACGACGAGCGCGGCAGCTTGCCGCTGGGCAGGAAGTGCAGGTTCGGCACGCTGGTCGTCTTGATGGTTTCCTCGATCGGCACGTCCCGCATGAGCACGTTCGTGAGGCCGAAGCGGTTGGACGCCTTGAGGAAGGTGTGCTGCACGGGCCGCCGGAGGTCGGAGTCCACGATCAGCACCTTCTCGCCCAACTGCGCGCAGACGTACGCGAGGTTGAAGAGCGTGGTGGACTTGCCCTCGCCGACGCCGCCGCTGACCATCGCGTAGGCCCCGCCGGAGACGCCCTTGTTGGCAAACTGCATGTTGGTCTTGAGCACGCGGTAGACCTCCGCGTGGGGGCTGTCCGGGCCCTCTTCCGTCAGCGGGCGCACCTTCTGCGGGATGACGCCCAGGACGGGGAGGCTCAAGTAGTGCTCGACGTCGTCCACGGTCTTCACGGACGTGTCCAGGTACTCGATGAAGTAAGCCAGGCCGACCCCGGCGCCCAAGCCGAGGATGATGCTCAAGATCAGGTTCAGGATCAGGTTGGGGCTGACCGGCCGCGAGGGCGGCTCGGCCGGATCGATCAGTTCCACGGGCGTGCGCGGCACTTCCATCTCGATGCCCTGCTGCGCCACCCGGGCGCGCAAGGCGTTGAGGATTTCACGCTGGACCAGCATTTCCCGTTCGGCCCGCTGGAACGGCAGGTAACTCTCGCGCTCGGTCTCGATGTCCGCCGCCCGGGCCTGCTGCAACTCGGTTTCCAGGGCGTTGACGCGGGAAAGAGCCACCTCGTACTCCGCGCGCACGCCCTTCTTGAGCCCGCTCAAGGCGCTGGTCAACTTCTTGTTCAGCTCGTCCACCCCCGCCTGGAGCCGCTTGACCTCGGGATGGTTGGGCCCGTAGCTCTCCAGCATGACTTTCAGGCTGACCTCGGAATCGATCAGCTGCGCCCGGATGGTGGTCAGCACCTGGTCCTGCACGATGTAGGCCGAGGCCGACATCAGCTCCTCGCCCGACAGGGCCTCCAGCTGGTCCAACCGCGCTTTCCGCTGCAACATATCCACCCGGGAGGCGATGCGGTCCGCCTCGAGTTGCTGCAGGCGCAGCTTGTCCGCCCTGAAGCTCGCGATACCCTGCCCGATGATCGACAGGCCCAGCTCCGTGCGGATGCGCTCCACTTCCTGTTCCGCCTCGTCCACCTTGTCCTGCTGCTTTTTCAGTTCCTGCTCGAGGGCCTCCACCGCGCGCTTGACCTCCCGTCGCTTGTTGGAAAGGCGCTGGTCACGGTACACCGCGGCGATTTCGTTCGCGATCTGGGCGGCTTCCTCCGGGCTCTCGCGGTACGCCTGGACGGTGATCAGGCTCGTGTCCCGGAATTGCTCCACCTTGATGCTGCGGCTCAATTGCATGTAGGTGGTCTCGCGGTCCAGGGGCGAGCCGTCTTCGTTGAGCTGTTCGCCCCACACCTGCTGCAGGTTCAGGTTGTTCATGACCAGGTACAGGATCTGGCGCGACTGGATCATTTCATACTGGGTGCGCAGGAAGAAGGGATTGTACTGGGGAATATACTGCCTCTCGAACACGTCGACGTCCATGGTGTCCTCGCGCACCAGGATGCGCGCGTCGGCCATGTACTTCTTGGGAAGGATCAGCGTGAACGCCACGCCGGTGAGAACCACCAGCAGCGTCACGGCGAGGATGATTTCCTTGCGCGACCGGATGACGCGCCAGTAGTCAAGAAAATGCAGTTGCTCTTCCTTCGGCTGTTCCATGAGCGTACTCTCTGAAAAAGGGCGCCGGCAAGGCCCCTCGCCCTGCCAGCGCCTTGAATCCTTGACGACCCTCTACCCGGGCGCCGAGCGCCCGGCCAATCAGAATTGAATCTTCCAGCCCAGGCTCAACCGGTTGCGGTCGTACGATTGACGCAACGTGGCGCCCGTGCTGTCTTCCAGGTCCGATTCGAAGTCCTGGTACTGCCACCCGGCTTCCAGCCAGTTGGACCGATTCAGCTGGTACGTGGCCCGGGCACTGACCAGCAGAATCTGCTCGTTTCCGTCCGTGACCTGGCCGGGCTCGATGGAATCGTCGGCATCATACTCGCCGTCCGAGTAGGAGCCGCTCAAGTAGAACGAGATCTTCGCCGTGAAGTCGTGCGCCAGGCTCGCGTAGACGCGGGCGCGGGTCTGGTTCGCATACGGGAACACGTCGGTTTCAAACAGCGAGTAGCCGCCGCCCAGCGAGAGCCGCGTGGCCGGCGAAGGCACGAAGGTCAGGGCCGCGTCCACGTACGGCGCGGAATCGTCGCCCAAGTCGTCGTCGTTATACGACTTCTCCTGGAACCCGCCGTGCAGGATGGCAATGAGGTTCGGGCTGAAGGTGTGCTCCGCGCCCGCGCCGGCCGACAGCGTCTGCGAGCCGCGATCCGGACCCTCGTAATCCACATCCTCCATGCGCAGCTCGCCGAGCAGGGCCGTCTCGGGCACGAGCTGGTGCCGCAGCGTGAGCCCGCCGACCAGCAGGTCGAAATCGTCCGTGTCCGAGACCGTGCTGTCGTCGTACCGCATCAGGATGTAGCGGCCGGCGACGTCCAGGCGGGTCTGGGGACGGAACATGTAGCTCAACGTGCCGTTGGCCGTGTTGTAGATGAAGTCATCCTTCTCCCGCACCACGACGTCCCGATCCGTCAGCTCGGGCTGCTCGCCGCGGCGAAAGGTATCGATGGCGCTCAAGGCCAGGCGAGGGGTGAACACGTGGTTCAGGACCAGGTCGAACTCGTGGTTCAGATCGGTGTCATCCGGCTCCCGGTCGCTCCACCACACGAACGAAGGCCGGTAGCGCAGACTCATGAACGTCTGCTCCAGCCGGTAGTTCAGCATGATCTCGATTTCCTCGATGATCTTGACGCTGTCGTTCTTGTCCGTTTCTTCCTGGTAGATGTTGTCGTCGTACTCCAGGCGCAAACGGTTGATGATCTGGTACGGCTTGACGCCTTCCAGGGCCCCCGCCACTTCACCCAGAACCATCAGGATGCCCACCGCCACGAATACCCACGCTGTTCGTTTCATGCTCGCTCGCCTCCTCATAATAAGGAATGGTTGCCTTGCGCCGCCGGCTTCAATCGGGCGTCAGCGGACGGAACTCGCCGTTGATGAATTCAAACTGGCTGAACACGCGAACGACGTATTCCATGTCCACGCCGTACTGCATTTCGTCCACAGGATTGAAACGGTGCCGCTTGACCAGCGGGTCCACGTTCGCCGCGGCCACGTGCGTCGCGACCGGCTCGGGCAGGGGCTCGAGATAGGAGACCGCCTCGCCGACGGAATCCATCGGGACGCCGAGGCTCTTCAGGTAGTCGATCCATTCCTTCGGGTCGTCGGGATTCTCGATCTCGCCCTGCTTCTTGAGCGCCTGCACGATCACGCGTGCCAGGTCGGCCTTCGTCACCACCTTGTCGCCCGCCCAGCCCTCGGCCGGCGAGATGCTGTTGTCCAGCAGGATGGCGTAGCATTGCTGGTCGCTCGGCGCCACCGGGAGGAAGCGCGCCAGGCCGAGAATCTTGACCATCATCTGGGCCAACTCGGCTTGGGTTACCTGGGCCACCGCCGGAGCTTCGGCGGCCGGCTTGTCCGCTTTCTTCGCCTTCTTCGCCTTCTTCTCCGCGGCCATACCCGTCGGGGCCAGCATGGCCAGACCCACCACCGCCACCAACACGGTCATTCCGATTTTTTTCATTCGCCCTTCCTCCAGCTTGGTCTTGATACGTAAATACCCTTATCCCGAAAAGCGAGACTCTCCTTCTTCATGGCTTCTGGAAACTCACGTATGACAGAAACCTACCCTACCCCTCCCCAAACCGTCAACAGGTATATTTGCCATAGAAGCGCTTTTTTTACACCCCGCCACCCTGTTGCCAGGGCCGGTCGTCCTCTGATAGAGTGCCACCCATGACGCCACAGACCTCTTTTACCATCCTGCTGACCCCGGCGCAACAGGAAGTGCTGACGCGCCTGCTCCGCGCCGGGAATTACGCTCCCCTGACCATCCCCCACGCCACGGTGGCCGCCGAGGGACAGGATTGCCGTATCTCCTTGTACAAGAGCGGGAAATGCCTAGTCCAGGGCAAGGGCGCCCGGGAGTGGGTCGAATTCGTACTCGAGCCCCAGGTGCTCGGAGAGGCCCGGCTGGGCTACGAGGAGGTCCGCCAGCCGGAGGTCTTCCAGCCCCATATCGGCGTGGACGAGAGCGGCAAGGGCGACTTCTTCGGCCCCCTCGTCATCTCCGCCGTTTATGTGGACGAGCGCCTGGTCCGCCTCTTCCGCGACATGAACGTCCGCGACAGCAAGACCATCACCAGCGAGCGCAAGGCGCTCGACCTCGACGAGGCCATCCGCAGGGCCGTCGCCGGCCGCTTCGCCCTCATCGCCATCGGGCCCCGCGCCTACAACCGCCTCTACGCGAGTATGGGCAACGTCAACCGGATCCTCGCCTGGGGCCACGCCCGCGCCATCGAAAATGTCCTGGAGCGCGTGCCCGATTGCCCCCGCGCCGTCGCCGACCAGTTCGGCCCGAAGCGCCAGATCGAGCAGGCCCTGATGAAGAAGGGCCGGAAAATAAAACTCGAGCAGCGGCCGCGCGCGGAGTCCGATCCCGCCGTCGCCGCCGCCTCCATCGTCGCGCGCGCCGGCTTCGTCCGCGCGCTCCAGCAGATCGGCAAGCAGTACAACGTCACCATCCCCAAGGGCGCGTCCGACGCCGTCCGCGCCGTCGCCGTCCAGCTCGTGAAGTCGAAGGGGCCGCCACTCCTGCTCGACGTCGCGAAGTGCCACTTCCGCACGGCCGACCAGGTCCTCGCGGAGGCCGGCTCGTCGCGCGCCGCGCTCGGGCCCGAAGGTCAGGCGGTCTCCAAGCCGCGCCGGGAGGAACCCTCATGAAGCTCGTGCGATTCGGTCCGCCCGGACAGGAGCGCCCCGGCGTGTGGCTGGACGACACCCCCGGCATCCTCGATGTCCGAGCCATGGCCTTCGACATTGAGGACTACGACGCGCACTTCTTCTCGCGCTGGGGCCTGGAGCGCCTGCGCGGCCTGCTCGCGGAAAAGAACCGGAAGATCGTTCCCGCGGAAGGCGTCCGCCTCGGCCCGCCCGTCGCGCGCCCCGGCAAGATCATCTGCCTCGGCAAGAACTACCGCGATCACATCGCGGAGTTCGATTCGAAGACGCCCGACCGCCCGATCCTCTTCGCCAAGGCCGCGACCGCGCTCGTCGGGCCGTACGACGCCATTCGCCTACCCGCCGACGCCGAAGCGGACGTCGAGGTCGAACTCGCCGCCGTCATCGGAAAGACGGCGCGGAACCTTTCTGAAGGCGACGCGATGTCCTGCGTCGCGGGCTACACGATCCTCGACGATGTCACCGACCGCGCGGCGCAGCGCGCCGACGGCCAGTGGTTCCGCGCGAAGAGCCGGGACACGTTCTGCCCGCTCGGCCCGTTCCTCGTCACCGCGGACGAGGTGCCCGACCCGTACGTGTTGCGGCTGACCTCGAAGATCCGCGGGCAGCTCCTACAGGACGCCCGCGCATCGGACATGATCTTCAAGCTCGCGTATTTGATCGCCTACGCAAGCGCCGCCATGACGCTCGAACCCGGCGACGTGCTCTCCACCGGCACGCCGGGCGGCATCGGTTCCGCGCGCAAGCCCCCGGTCCTGCTGCGGCCCGGCGACGAGGTCGAGGTCGCCATCGAGGGCCTCGGTGTGCAACGGAACCGGGTGGAGAGCGACGCCCTGTAGCTCCGGCGCTCCGCCGCCGGAGCTTCCGCCGACAGAGCGGCGGAACTACAGGACCGACGTCGCGGGAGCTCCGCCCTCCATCTTCGTATCGGTCTTTGGAGGAGCGAACTCCGCGAGCCCGCCCCATAGCAGGATCACGCCGGGTGGGCCCAGTAGGACTCGAACCTACGACCAGAGGATTATGAGTCCCCTGCTCTGACCAACTGAGCTATGGGCCCATCCGGCGCGACAAGCTTGGACTTTACGCCTCAACGCGGTGCGGCGGCCAGAGGATTATTCGCGCCACCGGAGGAGGTAAACATGGGAGGCGGGGCGCCCCCGCCTCCAGTGCTCACGGCTGGACGTTGCACCGTGTCGTCCCTACGATGCGCCCCCATGCCCGACCACGAGGAAATCTATCGCCGGCACGCCGCCGAATACGAGGAACTGGTGTCCCGGGAGGATTACCAGGGGAACCTCCTGCCGGCGCTGGAAAAGATCGTCCCGTTCCGCGGCCTGGACGTGGTGGATTTCGGCGCGGGAACCGGCCGCCTGACCGGCCTGCTGGCGCCGCTCGTGAAATCCATCCGGGCCTACGATCTTTCGGCCCACATGCTCGAAGTGGCGGTCGCCCGGCTGCGCGGGATGGGCTTGAAGAACTGGAGCGTGGCCGCGGCGGACTCGCGTTGTGTCCCGGCCGAAACCGCGTCGGCCGATGTCGCGATCGCGGGCTGGAGCCTCTGCTACATCGCGACGAAGAATCCGGAACCGGAACTGCGCCGCGCGCTGGCGGAGATGGAACGCGTGCGGCAGCCGGGCGGAACCGTGATCCTCATCGAGACCCTCGGGACCGGCTTCACGGAGCCGCATCCACCGGACAAGCTGGCCACCTATTTCTCGCACCTTACTAAAAAGGGATTCCAACAAGCCTGGATCCGGACCGACTACCGGTTCCGGGACCGCGCCGAGGGCGAGCGGCTGGCCCGGTTTTTCTTCGGCAACGAGACCGCGTCGAAGATCGTCGAGGATGGGCGCGGCGTTATCCTGCCCGAATGCACGGGGCTCTGGTGGCGGCACGGGCGGAGGATCTAGGCCTTGAATTCCGCGTAGTGCTTCGCCATGCAGTCGGGGCAGATGCTGTGCGAGAAGTCGGCGTCGGTCCGGTCCTTGACGTAGACCTCGACTTCTTCCCAGGCGCCGGACTTGTTCCGGATCTTTTTGCAGTGGCCGCAGATGGGCAGGATGCCCTCGAGCCGGCGGACCTGCGCCTGCAATTCCTTGACCAGGTTTCGATGCCGAAGCACCTCGGTCAGGTCGCGCAGTTCCTCGACGACGGCCACGATCTCGCCCTGCTCGTTGCGCAGCGGCGAGGCCAGGATTTCCTCCCACACCGCCGTTCCGTCGGCCCGCGGGTGCCGATGCACGGCGCGTACGAAGCGGCCTGTTTCGAACACCTCGCGCACGGGACAGTCCAATCCGTTTTCGGAGCACGGATGCGTCAGGCCGTGCGCCACCTGGTGACAGGGACAGTCAAGTAAAGCCGCCGCATCCTTGCCGAAGGCCTTCTGCGCCGCGGCATTCGAATCCACGATCCGCATCCGCCGGTCAATGACGATGATCGGCTCCTGCACGGCGTTGATGATACCCGGGTAATAGGTGGCCTTCTTCATTATCAATACCTTACGCCCTTTTTCCGGAATTGCCGGACGGGCCGATATTTTTTTTCTCACCGCCTAGCCGCTCCGGGGCCGTCGGTGTATCTTGTTCGCCATGAAACGGTTGACGGCCTTCATCGCCACCCTGCTGGCCGGGAACGCGGCCTGGGCGGAGCTGAATTTCCAGGAGGTGATCCTGGACGACACCTACTTCGCCTACGAGCGCGACGTCGGCGACGTCAACGGCGACGGGCTCAACGACGTGATCGGCGTCCAGGAGGGCCAGACCAGCATCCAGGTGTTCATGGCCCCGGACTGGGCGCGCACCGTGCTCGTTTCCATCACCGGCACGTACACCTATCCCCGCGCGGACGATTTCAAGGTCGCGGACCTGGACAACGACGACGACCTCGACGTGATCACGCGGCTCGGCGACAGCCCATCCTCCGACGGGGCCGGCATCGCCGTCTGGTACGAGAATCTCGGCGGCGGCTCCAACTGGACCCAGCGTCTCATCGGCAACAGCCTCGAGTACGTCAAGGATATCGTCGTCGCGGATTTCGACCGCGACGATCTCAAGGACGTCGCGATGCGCATGGACAGCCGGACCCAGCTCTGGCTGCAGGAGGCGGGCGGGACGTGGACCGAGGTGCTGATCAGCCATGCCGCGCACGAGGGCATGGAGGCCGGCGACCTGGACAACGACGGCGATCCGGACATCATCCTGAACGGATTCTGGTTCCCCACGCCGAACTCCCCCGCCGCCTGCCGCGTCGCGGCGTACTACACGAACAAGACCGTGGATGCCGCCTGGTTCACGCAGACCGGCGACTGGACGGCCAACTCGTGCAAGGTGGTCGTGGGCGACTTCAACGGCGACGGCTCGAACGACGTCGCCTTCTCCCAGTCCGAGCGCGCGGGCTACGCGGTGACGTGGTACCGCTCGCCCACCCCGCTTGTGGACGGCACGTGGACGGGTCGCGCGGTGGTCACGGTGGATTACTGCCACAACCTGCAGGCCGCGGACTGGGACCTCGACGGCGACGACGATCTGCTCGTCGGCGGCATGGCCAGTTCCACGCATCGCGGGCTGAAGCTGATGCTCAACGACGGCGCGGGCCTGGCGTGGAGCGAGCACGTCATCCAGTCCGACGGCAGCTACAGCGCGGAGATGGGCGACATCGACAACGACGGCGACCCGGACATCGTCGGCATCTACAACTGGGACTCGGCCCCGACCTGGATCTACCGCAACAACGCCGGCGGCCCGCCGAGCCTGGACTTCTGGTATTACATCGAGGCGGGCGCCGACCACGTCCGCACGTTCGGCCTCGACGCAGCGGACGCGGACGGCGACGGCGACCTGGACCTCGTCAGCGGGCCGTACTTCTACCGGAATCCCGGCGGCGCGATGACCGGCGCGTGGACGCGCCCGACGGCCTTCAGCGGCGGGCACCTGTTCATGGCCGCGGACGTGGACGGCGACGACCGGGCCGACCTGCTGGGCCTGCAGGACAACGCGGGCGGCAGCCGGATCGATCTCTACTGGATCGAGGCCACGGACGCGGGCGCGACGGGCTGGGCGGCGCCGGTCCTGTTCGGCGACGTGCCGCGCAGCGACCACGCCGAGGGCTTCCAGGGCTACCGGCTCGCGCAGGTCGTCGCCGGCGGCCGCGAGGAGATCGTGCTCTCAACCATGCAGGGCGTGTACACCTTCGAAATTCCGGCCTCGCCCGGCGCGGGCTCCTGGCCGCGCACCCTCGTCTGCGCGAACGATTCCGACGAGGGCATCGGCGTCGCGGACCTGGACGGCGACACGGATCTCGACGTCGCCTTCACCAGCGGCGGCGGCAAGACGGTTCTGTGGGCGCGGAATCCCGGCGACGGGTCGGGGAACTGGCCCGTGTTCACCATCGGCTCGTTCGCGGAGGCCGACTGGCCCGACCGCTGCGCGATCGCGGACCTCAACGGGGACGGCCGGCCGGACATCGTCGCCACGGAAGAGAACTCCGGCGCGGCAGCGGACGCCTTGGCCTGCTGGTGGGAGCAGCCCGCCGCCGGCCCGACCAACGCCGGCTGGACGCGCCGCACGATCGCGACGCAATACACGATGAACAGCCTGGACGCCGCGGACTTCGACCGGGACGGCGACATGGACCTGTCCCTCGCCGAGCACCGCGGCACGGAAAAGATCCAGTTGTGGGAAAATGACGGCGCGGGCGCGTTCACCGTCCACGAGGTCGGCTCCGGCCGCGAGAGCCATCTCGGCGCGCGGGCCTTCGATCTCGATGCCGACGGCGACCCGGACCTCGTCAGCATCGCCTACGACGACTACACAAAGCTGCACGTCTGGCGGAACGACTCGCCCTCCGGCGAGCCGACCGTCGCCCGGCCCGTGATCGCGCCGAACGGCGGCGTGTTCGACGAGCCGCTTTCCATCACGCTCACCTGCGCCACCGCCGGCGCGGAGATCTGGTACACGGCGGACGGCTCGACGCCGACGAACCAGCCCGGCCCGTCGGTTCTCTATTCCAACGCGCTGGCGGTGACGACCTCCGTGACGCTCAAGGCGCGCGGATTCAAGGTCGATTACGCGCCCAGCGCGGTGGCCTCGGCAGCGTTCTTCGGGCCGCAGGCGCTGGCCCCGACAATCGCGCCGCCCGGCGGCTCGTTCATGGGCACGCAGGCCGTGACCCTTGCCTGCGCGACGACGGGCGTGGTGATCCGGCACACGCTCGACGGCTCCGACCCGGACGAATCGGACGCGGCCTACGGCGGGGCGATCGAGCTGACGAATTCCGCGACCGTCAAGGCGCGGGCGTTCCGCGGCGGGCTGACGCCGAGCGCGGTCGCGGAGGCGTCGTTCGTCCTGCTGCAATTCGGCGCGGTGGCGCACTGGCGGCTGGACGAACGGTTCGGGACGATTGCCGCGGACTCCAGCGGGAGCGGCCACACGGGCCTGGTCTCCGGCGCGGCGTGGACGGCGGGGACAAAGGACAATGCCCTGTCCTTCGACGGCGCGGACGACCGGGTCAACGCGGGCGCGTGGGACATCGCGGGCACGGCGCTGACGATCTGCGCGTGGGTCAAGCTGGACCCGGCGCTCGCGGAGACCGACGCGCGGCTCGTGTCCAAGGCCGTCGGCGGCGCGGAGCAGGACCATTATTGGATGCTGTCCCTGACCACGGTCGGCGCGGACCGCCGCCTTCGCGCGCGGCTGAAGGCCGGCGGGAGCACCACGACGCTGATCGCGTCGAGCGGGAACCTCGCGCTGGATGCCTGGCACCACGCGGCGATGACGTACAATGGCAGCACGCTGCGCCTGTTCCTGGACGGCGCGGAGGTCGGCAGCGCGGCCAAGACCGGCGAACTGACCGCCGGCCCGGCGGTCGAAATCTGGCTCGGGGCCAATCCGCCGAATGCCTATTCACCGCTGCGGGGCCTACTGGACGACGTCCGCATCTACAACGTCGCGCTCGACGCGGCGGCGATCCAGGCGGTCATGAGCGAGACCCCGTCGGGGCCCGCGCCGGAATTACAGGGCGTCGGCGCCGATCCGGCCGACTGGACGATCCGGGTGCAGGGCGAAGCGGGACATTATTACATCCTGCAGCGCACGCTCGAGCTCGCGCCTCCGGAGTGGATCAATCTCTCGACCAGCGCGGCGACGGAGCCGGTGCTCCAGATTCCCGCGACGGGCGACGCGCCCCGGGCGTACTTCCGGGTGCGGAAGGATTAACCACGGAGGGGCTTTACCTGCGTAGGGGCTTCGCTTGCGAAGCCTCGTTGAATTAAATGCCCATTCCGGGCGCCGGCAAGCGGCGCCCCTACATTCGTGCATTCCACTGTTTCCTTGTGCTATCGTTCTTCCATGAACCTGCCCGTGGAACAGAATGCGCGCGCGCCGCTGGCCCGGCGGCTGAACCGCGCGTTCGGGCCGATCCTGGCGGGGATCGTCATCGACCTCGTGGACCTGGCCACGTTCGGGCCGATCGGGCTGGTCCTCGGGATCCCGCTCGGCGGCGCGGCGGGGTACTGGATGGGCACGGCGCTCGGACTGGAGCGGAAGCACGCCTGGCTCTGCGCGCTGGCCGCGGGGATCTATTGCACGATCCCCTTCACGGAGGTCCTCCCCCTCGCCACGCTCGTCGGCGCCTTCGTGCGGTTCCGGGAAGGCGGGAAAGAAGCGACGGGGGACTAACCTGTCCCTACCCCGCGGCGGGGCCCGCGGCCGCGGCCTTGTGACGCCGGATCAGCATGAGATTCCGGACATAGACGAACACCCCGACCAGTTGGCCGAGGATAATCACCTGATCCTTCCGCCACAGCGCGTAGAACAACAGCAGCGCCCCGCCGCCGATGGAGAGATACCAGAAAACAACGGGCACGGTGGACTGCCCCTTGCGCTCGGAGGCGATCCACTGCACCAGGAAACGGGAAAAGAAAAGCGCCTGGCCCAGGTAGCCCAGGATCACCATGGGGTGGGACAGCTCGGCGATGAATGATTTCATGTTGTATTCTCCGTGACCGGGATTGAGTTTTACAGATATCCGCGCCGCGTCAAGCGCCCGCGGGCCCGGCATCGTAGTCGTATTGAATCAGTTCCTTGCCGCCTGTTTTGAACGGGCGGGCGGTTCCCGGGACGCGCAGGTTCTGGTGGACCGCGTCCCAGTCCTTCTCCAGGAAGACGGCTATGCCGCGCCCCTCGCGGCGCATGGCGGCCTCGAGTTCCTCGACGGACCGGCACACGCGCCCGGGCCGCCGGGCATAGTAGGCGAAAATTTCCCCGTTGTACTGGTAGATCAGCAGGGGATGGCCCGGCGGGATTTTCGCCTGCGCCTCGTGGACCAGGATTGTTGGGGTCTTGAGTGGGTTAATAGCAGGATAAATCCATGTTCCGACGCCCCACTGGACGAGGAACATGGTCGCGGCGATCGCGTAGAACACGCGGAGGGAAATCCCGCGCCGGCGCAGTTCCGCGATCATCCAGGCCGCGCCGCCCAGGGCCGCGAGGCCCACGGGCCAGAGGGAAGCCGCCGGGATGGGAAGTCGCGGGAAAAGGCCGGCGGCCAGGCAACCGATGCCGGCGACCAGGTACACGCCCAGGAAGGCGTAGACGCCGAACTTGATCCATCCCCCGGGCGAGCGCGCCATGTCCGCCCACGCGCCGCCCAGAAGAATCGCCACAGCGGGAAACGCTCCCAGGATATAGATGTGACGCTTGCTGTGGCTCAACGTGAAGAAGACGATCACGAACAGGATCCAGCCGGCGAGTCGACGGCGGGATCCCCGGGTCTCGGGGTCGCGGGCCACGGCCAGGCACGCGGCCGGAAGGAGCAAGGTCCACGGGAACAGGTCCGCGGGCAAGGTGGCCAGGAAATAGTACCAGGGCTGCTCGTGGCCCAGTTCGCCGGCAGCGCGCGCGATGTTCTGCTGGTAGAGCACGGCGCGGAAGTATCCCTCCGGCGCACCCTGCCACCAGACCAGGCCCAGCCAGGCCGCCGGGAAAGTCAGGGTGATCAGCGGACCCCACAGCCAGTGCCATTTCTTCAGGCATCGCCCCTCTCCGGCCGCCCAGCGCAGGGCCGCGTAGGCGCCGGCAGGGACGAAAAACCCGACGGGCCCCTTCGCCAGGATAGCCAGGCCCATGCAGGCATAGGCCAGGGCCGGCCGCCAGAGGCCCGGGGCGTCGTCGTTGCGGACCAGCAGGTAGATCGCCGCGGTAGTCAGGCCCAGCAGAAGGCCGTCGATCCGGCCGAACCCGATTTCATGCCAGAAGAGGTAGTTCGTGCACAGCACCAGCACGGCGGGCCAGGCGGCCGCCGGGCCGCGCCAGCGTTCGGCCAGGCGCGCGACCATCCAGAGCGTCGCCAGGCCCGCGAGGAAGCCGGGCAGGCGCGAGGTCACGCGGCCAATGGGCAGGCCGGTGAGCCGGGAAAACGCGTTGTTCAGCCAGAAGAGCAGCGGGGGCTTGTCCACGTAGACCTCGCCGTTCCGGTGCGGGACCAGCCAGTGGCCGCCGGCGCGCATCTCGTCCGCGACATACGCGTAGCGCACCTCGTCCGGCGTCCACAGGTCGCGGCGGACCATCTCGCCGACCCAGAGGAAGGCGGCGACAAGAAGTAGGTGGACGAAGGCGGGACGGGTCATGACAGGATCTTTCATGCGTGTTACTCGGCCCCGAGTACGATCAGGCTGCCCACCACGCCCCCGAGAAAATCGAAGACGAGGTCCTTCCCGCTGAAGTATTTCCCCAGCGGCTTTTCATCCACCCATTCCTTGACCGCACCCAGGCCCGTGGCGGTTCCCACGCCGATGAAGAAGGTTTGCGCATCCGACCGGCCGTTG
The DNA here is from genome assembly GCA_018001225.1 of Kiritimatiellia bacterium. Classification (NCBI taxonomy): domain Bacteria; kingdom Pseudomonadati; phylum Kiritimatiellota; class Kiritimatiellia; species Kiritimatiellia bacterium. The sequence goes on from JAGNIJ010000011.1 coordinate 52,004, forward strand.
TGTTCAGCGGCGGCGGCCGCCGCCGCGCCCATCAGGCCGAAGCTGATGAAATGCCCGGCCTTGTCGGGCGCGATCCAATGGTCCTTGGGGTGCTGAAACGTCATGCACCCGGAGCCATAGATCGCCAGGAACAGCAGGGTGAAAAAGACGAGCAGGCGGCGGATCGGCCGCCCCGGCTGGCAAACTGGAGGGGCGTCGTACATCACCGGTCCATGTTGTAACTCGTTGAAAGCTCGGTCCAGGGCGGCTGGTAGAACTCCAGGAAAGTCGCCGTCTTGCGCCACCCGGTCTTCCGCACCAGGTCCGACAGGTTCAAGGCGATCCCGGCGTACAGGACGCGGTGCGGATCGCCGTAGTGGCACCAATCCTGCGGTTCGTAGCCTCGCGTGTAGTACCCGGCATGGAATTCGAGATACTTCAGCCAGGTCGAGGACAGGGCCTCCACCCCGCGGCCCTTGAAGGCCAGCAGATACGTGAAGCCGGAGTAGTCGCTGATGTAATCCGTGGTATGGCCGTTGAGGGAGCCCCAGGACGGGAAGTACGAAACCCGGAAATCCACCAACCCCCGCAGGGCCGGATGCTCCCGCCGCAGATATCCCCACAGGGCGCCCACCGCGTCCGCCGCGAGGTCTTCCAGGGAAAAGCCGTGGTTGCTGAAGGCATCCCCGAACTCGATCATGAAAAACGTGGCGAAGCCGGACAGGGCTCCGAGCCGAGAGGCCACGTGGCGGTCGTAGCCCCACTTCTCGTATACCGCGCCGTAGCTCATGGTGCCCACATACGTGCTGAACGCGTGGCCCAGCTTGTCGGCCCCGCCGTGGATGCTGTCCTGCTGAAACCAGCCCTCGTTGACGAACTGAAATGCGTGCCCGCCGTATCCCCAGAAGAGCAGGCCGTACAGGGCCATCCCGCCGATGACGGCCGTGTTGAGCAGTTCCACCTTCTTTTCCTTGGGCCATTGCGACCACCGGCCCGGGCCGGTCCACGGCCGCCTCGGCCGGGCCAGGCTCGGGATGAGCCGCAACGCCCGTTCCGGGCATTCCGGTCGCCCCCAGGAGCAGGAACACCAGGCCCCGTTTCCAGGGCCGCAGGCTGTGAAGAAGACGCGTCATCCATGCAGGCTAAACCACGCCGATTCCGAAGACCAGCGTAGGACAGCACACCCGGCGCCCGCCATGGCGTAATTCTTAAGATTTCTTAAGCCTGGGCGCGGCCGTCCGCGCCTTGCAGGTACTCGCGCAGCGTCACGCGGCCGCGCGGCGGCGAACACACGTCGCGCGTGGACATGAACAACAGCAGCCGCCCCATGGCATGGTGCCGCGGGGAGAAAGGCCGAAGCACGGCCAGCGTCGCCCGGCAAACCCCCGCCGGTACGCGGACGATCCGCGGCGGCCGGTTCTGCACCTCGAAGCAGGTACGGCAGATATCCAGCCAGCTCAAGTGCTCCGGGCCGCCCGCCTCGACGACCTCATAGATCACCGTTTCCATATCGGCCAACATGATGGCCGCCAGGTCTACGACGTGGATGGGCGTGCTTTTTTCCACGCCGCGCCCGATGACGAACAGCGGTCCGCGCGCGGCCATCTTTTTCATCTCCGCCAGGTCGGAGAAAAAGCCGCCCGACCGGAAGATCACCCACGGCACCGCGGACGCGCGCAGGGCCGTCTCGAACCGGTGCTTCGCGGCCAGCAACGGCGCCTCCCGGCGCCCCTCCGGCGTGCCCGCGGGCGAGATGAAGCCGAACTTGCCGACGCGGCTCTTCTCGGCCTCGCGCAGCAGGTTCAGGTTTCCGCGAAAATCCACGTCGTCGTGCGTCAGGCGGCCCTTGAGCCGGGTGATGCCGACGCATGAGATCACCCGGTCAAACCCGTCGCAGACACCCCGAAGCGTCTCGGGCCGGGTGACGTCCGCCTCCCGGATTTCGAGGAGCGGATGATCGAGCCCGGCCAGTTCCCGGCGGGAAAGGACCAGCGCACGGACCTCGTTGCCCCGCGCCAGGGCCTGGCGCACGAGTTCCTTCCCGAGCACACCGCCCGCCCCGGCAATCAGCATCTTCATTCCCAGCCTCCGTTCAGGGCAGGTACTCGATCCGCCATTCCGTGGACGGCAGGGCCAGCGACACGGACTTCCAGTCGCCCTTCCGGTCGCCGTCCTCCTCCTCGGCCAGCACGCCGCGGCAGAAGATCCGGTAGCCGCGGCAGCGGTCGAGCCCGGTCGCCTCCAGGAACGCCTCGGTGCGGACCATGATGCTGACCACCGATTCGAGCCGGCCGTCCGTGAGCACGGGATAGCGCATGGCGATCAGGCGCGGCTGCATGATGTTGCCGTGCGCGGGCTCGCTCAACTGCGGCGCCGGCGCCTTGCGCATCAGGTCCCAGAAGTAGTCCAGTTGCTCGACCTTCTTCAGGTCGAAACCGCGCGCCAGGAAATCGCGCTTGTTATAGACCTCGCGGATCACGAAGTCCGTGTCGATCAGCGTGCCGCCGAAGAAGCCCTCCGTGTTCTTCGCGAGGGGCTTCATGACCTGGCGCAACGTGTCCACCGTGGGCTTCTGGTCGGCCACGGCCTTCAGCCCGGCGAAGAGGCCGGCAAAGTACTTCTCCGCCGCGGCGCCGATCGGATCGGACGGCGGGGTTGGCGTGGCGCCCAGGCGCGACGCGGCCAGCAGGACCACAACCAGCGGAACCAGGTATCTCCTCATCTTGCTTTCTCCTTTGCGGTTTCGGGTTTGCGAAGCTCGAACAGGCTCAAGTAGCCGGAATGCCGCGAGGCGATGCGCCAGTGCCCGCGGAACGGGCCGGCGTCCAGCGCGTCGCGCAGGCGGCCGGCGATGTTCTCCTTGATTTGCGGCTGGCGGAACAGCCAGTAGCCCGAGTACGCGCACAGGCTCCCGAACCAGGAGTACGGGACGTCCACGTCCAGGATGGCGGCCAGCCCGCCCGGCCGCAGGACCCGCCACAGCTCGGTCAGCGCTCGGCATTTCAAGCCGTAGTCCAGGTGATGGAAGAAGAACGTCGAGATCGCGCGGTCGAATGCCGCGTCGGCATGGGGCAGTTCCTCCGCCAGGGCCGCGTCGAATTCGAGCCCCTCGCGGCCGCCCGTCTTGCGCCGGGCCACGGCGATCATCGCCTCGGCCGCGTCCAACCCGACCACCCGGCGATCCGGCCCCGCCGGGATCGCGGCATGAAGCTGGCGCGTCAGCACGCCGGTGCCGCAGCCCACGTCCAGCGCCGCCAGCGGACGATCGAGGCGCAGGCGCTCCAGCACGCGCCGATGGAGCCGCGCTTCCGTCCCGAGCGTCATCAGCGGGGCCAGCCAGTCGTACCACGGCGCGGCGTGGTCCAGCGTGACGCCGGCCGTGCGCCGGGCGACCGCGGAGCGCGGGTGCAATTTCTTTCTACGCATACGGAATGCCCTCCAGGTCCAGGACGGCCAGCATCGAGCGGGCCATCGATTCCGCCTGGGCGCCGCCGAAGCCGAGCCCGGCCTCGCCCAGCGTCCGAAGGCCGTCGCGCATCAGGCCCAGCCCGCGCCGGGCGGCCGGCAGCGCGGCGTGCGGAACGCGCAGGTACAGCCGGTCGTATACGTCGCGCGCCGCGCCGCGCAGGTGGTCGAGCGCGGCGGGATCGGAGTGCGCGAGAACGGAAAGGACATAGTTGTGCCGGCCCTCGAGCAGGTCGCGGGCCATGTCGCGCACGTCGTCGAGCAACTGGCAACCCAGCCCGAACTGCATGAGCGCGTCCTTCAGGCCCTGCCGCCGGGCCGCGGCCAGGTCCGCCTCCAGGAGGTCCGGGCCCGTGAACGCGACGTTGAACAACAGCCCCGTCTTGAGCCGGTGGATCACCTGGAGCACGTACTCGGGGTCGGGGCGTTCGCGAATGCCGCCCTCCTCCGTCGCCTCCTGCGCCGCGCTGGGCAGCAGCCGGCGCAGCGATGCCCGCGCCAGGAGCGCGCCCTGCTCCGGCGCGATCAACCCCGACGCGGCCGCCTCGGCCAGCATTTCCGCGAGGACCCGGTCGGCGGCCATCACGACGACCACCTGCCGCATGACACGCGAAGAGCCCGGCATCTCCAGCGGCACGACGACCTTGTCCTCGTCGTCCAGCAGGTTGTCGGCGGAGGTCACCCAGATGCGGAAGAGGTGGATCAGCCGCCCGTACAGCATCCGGCGCGGCGCCTCGATGCCGAGGAGGTGGTACGCGGAGTGGAACAGGGTCGAGAACAGGTTCTTCCGCCAGGCATAAAACGAGGAGGGCACGGCGCCGGGCCGCACGGCGTACTCTGCGGGCGTGCCGTCCGGCGAGGCCAGGTACGGCGCCAGCCGCGCGTAGACCTCGCGGATGCACTCCTGCTGCTCGCGCAGCGAGCGGCGCAGGATGCGGCCGGTCTCGAACAGTTTTTCCCAGGTGCGAAGCATGGTGTTCATGTCCAGGTTGGACAACACTCTCCGCCGGATGTCGCTGGCATTCCACCGGATTTGCCTTAAGATTGCTTAAGATGGAGCGTGAGAAATCCAGCGCCGAACCCGCGCCGGCCGGCCTGCTCGTGATCGAGGACGATCCACGGGTGGCCGGCAGCCTGGCGCGGGGCTTGCGCGAGGCCGGGTTTGAAGTGCGCATCGCGGGACGCCTGGCCGAGGCGAGCGCGGCCATGGCCGCCGCCCCGCCCGCCCTGCTGGTGCTGGACCTGTCCCTCCCGGACGGCGACGGCCTGCAGTGGCTCCGGCGATGCCGCCGCGAAGGCCACCGCCAGCCCGTGATCATCCTGACCGCACGCGACGCCGTCGCGGATCGCGTGACCGGGCTGGAGGAGGGCGCGGACGACTACCTCGCCAAGCCCTTCTCGTTCGCCGAACTGCTGGCCCGCATCCGGGCGAGGCTGCGCAGCGCGGCGCGGGAGGCGCCCGCCGACATCCTGCGCGTGGCGGACCTGGAAGTGGACCGCCGGCACCGCGAGGTGCGGCGCGCCGGGCGCCTGGTGGAACTGACCGCGCGGGAGTTCGACATGCTGGCCTGCCTGGCCCAGTGGGCCGGGCATCCCGTGTCCCGGGACATGCTCGCGCGGGACGTCTGGAAGGTCAACCGGCGCCTGACGCCGTTGGACAATGTCATCGACGTCCACCTGTCCCATCTCCGCGAGAAGATCGACCGGGGCCGCGAGGAGAAGCTGATCCGCACCGTGCGCGGCGTCGGCTTTGTGCTGGCGGGGGGCGCGCCGTGAAACTGCGCCTGCGCAGCCGGGTGTTCCTCTATCTCCTCGGGCTGCTCTTCTTCTTCATCGCCGCCCAGGCCGTCATCTACGCGATCGTCGAATACATCGGCTGGCGGAACAACCCGGGCGAGGCGTTGAGCGAAGGCATGCACGAGGTCCTGAAGGCCACGAGCCTGGACCTGTTCCTGCTTCTCCCGCTGGTCCTGCTGGCCTGGTGGATATCGGGCTGGGTCATCGCCCCGGTGCGGACGATCGCCGCGACGGCGGACCGCATCCGGGCCGGCCGGTTTTCCGAGCGCATCGAAACGGATCTCATGCCCGACGACGAGATGCACAACCTGGCGGACACGATCAACGCCGCGTTCAACCGCTACGAGGCCGTGGTGCAGCGCCTGCGCCGGTTCAGCGGCGACGCCTCGCACCAGCTGCGCACCCCGATCGCCGCGATCCGCAGCCTGGGCGAGGTGGCCCTGACCCAGCCGCGCGACCCCGGCCACTACCGGGATACCGTCGAGACCATGCTGGCCGAATTGGAGCGCCTTACCCGGATCGTGGACCAGTTGCTGCAGCTCTCGCGGCTCGAGTCCGGCGCCCTGCGCGCGCAGTTCGCGCCGGTCGACCTTGCCGACACCGCCGAAAAAGTGAAGGGCATCTACCTGCCGCTCTGCCAGGAGCGGGGCGTCGCCCTCGAAGTCCGCGTCGAGCCGGGATTGCGCACCACGGGCAGCGAGGAACTCCTGGTGGAACTGCTCGGCAACCTGCTGGACAACGCCATCCGCCACAGTCCGCCGGGCGGAACGATCCAGCTGAAGACCGGCCGGCGGGATTCTCATGCCGTGCTGGCGGTCCAGGATGACGGCCCGGGCATCCCCACGGAATTTGCCGCCCGCATCTTCGACCGGTTCACGAGCGTGCCCAGCGGCCGGCCGGGCCAGGCCGGCCTCGGACTGGCGCTGGCCGCGGACATCGCCGCCGTCCACGGCGGGCGGTTGTCCCTGGTCAATCCCGGCGCGCCGCGCGCCCTGTTTGAATGCGTCCTGCCGCTACGGTAGCGGCGTCTTGTTATCCGGCAGGGCGGGTTCGTTATCGTCCAGCCAATCGGACCGCCGGAGCTGGGCCAGGTACGAATCCGCGTCCACCTGGGGCGGCGGAGTATAGGGCGCGGCGGGCTGGGCCACCCGGTCGAGCTTGGTCCGCTTGACGCGGAAGTCCGGCTGGCGCTCGGCGAAGGCGATGGACTTGGCGTGGCGCACGAGACGGTCGAGATCGGCGATGTAGCGGTTCAGGTAATAGCCGCCCAGGGGGGTGATGGTTTTTTCCTCGGCCGCCCCGGCGAAGTCCGCCTTGGCGTCCATGCTCATGATCATGTAGCGATCGCGGGCCTGGAGAATCGTGAGCGCGCGGCCCTGGAAGTCGTCCAGGTCCGGGTCCAGCGACTGTTCCGTCAAGACCAGGACCTGCTTGGCGGCGCAGAAGAGATCGAACCACACGCGGAACAGCGGTTCGGGCACGATGGCCTCCGGGTGCTTCAGGCGCTCGATGGAGATGTCCCCCAGGGCGGTCAGGTGGTCGCCGATGCGCTCCAGGTCTTTCATGCACCGCCCCAGGTGCTGCAGAAACAGCGTCTGGCGGCGGGACAGGTAGCGGCTCGTGAGGTGGCCCAGGTAATGATACATGGCCTGCTTCACCTCGTTGATGACCTCCTCGTCGGCGTACAGGCGGCGCAGGCTGGCGCGGCAGCCCTTGAGCATGACCGTGCCGTTGGTATCCATGCAGCGCACGCACAGGTGGGCCATGCGGCGAAGCTCCCGGATGGCGGCGCACAGGGCCTGTTCGGGTTTATCCAGCAGGTCGGCATCCAGGTGGCTGGGTTCCGGGGGCGGTTCGCGCGACGGCCACAGCACCCGGAGCAGGCCCGCGACCGGCCTGCTGGCCGGCAGCACGAGCAGCGCGGCGGCCGTCATCACGAAGAGATGGAGATTGGCGGTCTGGCGCGACAGGTCGGACGAACTCCACAGCATCAGCGCGCGCACGGCGGGATACGCGAGCAGCGCCAGCACCACGTTGAACAGGTTGAACACCAGGTGTCCCAGGGCCGAGCGCCGGGCCTCGACGTTCATCGCCGCGCTGGCCGTCAGCGCCACGATGCACGTCCCGATGTGCGCGCCCAGCACGATGGGGAAGACCTGCTCGAACTGGGTGAACACGCCGGCGGTGATCAGGGCAAAGCACAGGCCGATCACCGCCCCGCTGCTGGTAACCAGCGCCGTCAGCAGCGCCGAGAGGCCCACCCCGTACAGGCGCCCGCTCCAGGTCTCTCCGTGGATGCGCGCCAGCCAGGGCGCCAGCATGTCCTTGTGGGGGGCGATGGCCTCGCTGATCGTCGTCATGCCCAGGAACAGCAGCCCGAAGCCCAGCAGGGCGCGGCCCGACTCCCGTACGCGGGAGCCCGGCGCGGCCGCGCTCACGATGAACCCGATGCCGATCGCCATCCAGGAGTAGTGTCCGATGTGGAAGGAAATCAACTGCATCGAAAGCGCCGTGCCGACGTTGGCCCCGAGCATGGGCGGTACGGACTCCGCCAGGCCCATCAGGCCGGCGTTGACGAAGCCGGCGATCATGGTGGTTGCCGCGCCGCTGTGGGCCAGGAAGCCCACCAGCGTCCCGAGCACCAAGCCCTGCACGCGGCGGCGCGCGGTGCGCCCCAGGATCACGCGCAGCGCCTCGCCCGCGGCCGCCCTCAAGCCCTGGGTCATCACGTGCATGCCGAAGATAAACAGGCTCATGCCGCCGATGACCCGGAACGCCAGTAACATCCAATCCTGCCCGCTCATGTCCGCTCCTTGGTCAGAAAGGAAACAAGCCCTACACCCCGTGGCCGGGCAATTCAACATGCTTTTGAGCCCGGGCATAAGGGGAAAGGAGAGACACCGCCTGCGAAGCCTCCGCGCCGCTCCGCGATCCCTCCGCATTACTTCCACACCTTGCAAGGTGTGGAACTTTCACACGCACTTCAAATGTTATCTATTATGCGTATTAGCAGCATGATACAAAATACAAGATTTCACACGTTGCAAGGTGTGGAAGTTGTTCATGGACATTTCGTGAGATTGTTTATTCCTCGCGGCGGCGAGTTGCGGCTCGTTAGAGGCTTGCCTTCCACGTGCGGAGCCTCTCCGCTTCACGGAGAATACGACAAGGAGGACGAGCGTCCACGCGAGTCGAAGGGAGTGGCGCGAACCGTGGGGCGCACTCACGAGCGCTCTTCCTGTCCTCGCGGATCCGGGATCCTCCTTCGTTCTTGCACCCCGAACCCGGGCGGCGTTAAGGTGCCTCGACAAGGGCGGATAAAATGCCGCCCGCATACCCGGAGGAAATATGGCGATAGAACTGGAAAAAATCCTGCGTCCCGTGGACACCCCGGTCCCTCCCTTCCCGCCCAAGTATATGAAGGTGGCCAGCGGAGAGGACATGGTCGTCCGCCAGATCAGCCGCGAGGAGGTTCCGGACCTCCTGCCACACGTCGAGCCGCTGATCCACGTCGAGCGCGATTACTACGACATCGTCGCCGTCCGCGTGTACGCGGAGTTGCTCGGCTACTACCGGCACCGCGTGCAGGACGAGTACGTCCTGGTCGCCCAGATCAACGGCGAGTTGGCGGCCATCGTCAACGGCCGTTCCCTCAACAAGGACGTCGGCGTGTCCTACCACACCCTCGCCCTGCGGCGCGGCCTGCGCGTCGGCGCGCACGCCTTCGCGGCGAAGATGGAATACCACATGGACATCCTCGGCCATAAGGAGGTTCTCATCGTCGCCGAGTCGCCTATCGGGTTCCGGCGGTGGATGATCGAGTACCACCTCGAGAAGCGGTTCAACGTGGCGCACGAGCTCGGCGGCGTGCCGTCGTGGGCGCTGACCAAGCCGCTGTTCGACGCCGCGCGCGACACGCTCGTCGTCGGCCGCCGCCCCGTGCCGGAGGCGCTGCTGAAGAAGGCGCAGGCGGCCATCCTGCCGCCGTCCAACCCGCCCAAGCCGCCCGCGGACCTGATGGGCGCCACGCGGTCCAAGAACGATCCCACGGGCACCTCGCTCCTATTGAGCCGTCAAAAGCTGGCCGAACTGGGCGAGCCGGAAGGGAAGGTGTGACCATGCGCAACGTCTACGTCATCGGCGTCGGCATCACCAGCTTCTCCCGGCTGGAATACCCCCTTTCCGAGATCGCGGCCTACCCGGCCATGATGGCGCTCAAGGACGCGGGGAACCCGAAGATCGACCACCTCTACGTCGCCAACATGGGCGGCGGCCGCGTCAACGGCCAGACCGCCCTCGCCAGCGCGGTGGTGGACACGTTGAGCCTCACGCCCATCGGCGCGGAGACCATCGAGAACGGCCCGGCCTCGGGCTCGTCCGCCATCAAGACCGGGTTCATGGCCGTCGCGTCGGGATTGTGCGACACGGTCATGGTCACGGGCGCGGAACGCATGCGCGAGGTGAACAACCTCGAGGCCACGGACTTCGTGGCCACGCTGACCCACCCGCTGGCGGAATACATCTACGGCGTCACCCTGCCGTCGCTCGCCGGGATGTTTACCCGCCTCTACATGGAGAAATACGGCGTCACCAGCCGCCACCTGGCCATGGTCGCGGTCAAGAACCACGGCAACGCCATGCTCAACCCGTTCGCGCACCTGCACCAGCCGATCACCGTGGACGCGATCCTCGATTCACCGGAGGCCATGACCAACAATCCCTTCGTCTCCGACCCGCTGCGGTTCTTCGACTTCTGCCCCGTCTCCGACGGCGGCGCGTGCGTCATCCTCGCCTCCGAGGAGGTCGCGCGCAAGGTGAAGCGGCCGCTCGTCCGGCTCGCCGGCGTCGGCCAGGCGACGGACACGCACTGCGTCCACGAGCGCGAGAACCCGACCGACCTGCTGGCCGTCCGCGGCGCCGCCGCGCAGGCCATGAAGATGGCCGGGATCCAGCCCGCCGACGTGAGCGTCGCCGAACTCCACGACGCCTTCACGATCCTCGAGATCGTCGAGAGCGAGGAGGTCGGTTTCTTCAAGAAAGGCGAGGGCCACCTCGCGCTCGAGCGCGGCGAGACGGCGCTCGGCGGGAAGATCCCGATCAACCCGTCCGGCGGCCTCAAGGGCAAGGGCCATCCCGTCGGCGCGACCGGCATCGGCCAGGCGCACGAAATCGTCACGCAACTGCGCGGCGAGGCGAAGAAGCGGCAGGTCAAGGACGCGAAGATCGGCCTCACGGTCAACTTCGGCGGCTTCGGCAACAACGTCGTCAGCCTCGTCTTCAAGAGGGAGGAGTAAGCCATGGAACTCCAGATCTACGGGTACCAGTGCCGGAAGTGCGGCCAGCTTCACTACCCCTTCCGCATGGTCTGCAAGAAGTGCAAGGCCAACGAGCCGCACGGGTTCGATCCCGTGCCCCTGCCGAAGAAAGGCAAGCTGCTGACCTATACCGACCTCTCCACCCTGCCCGCGGACTTCAACGTCGCGCAACTGACCCTGGGCATTGTGGAACTCGAGAACGGCATCCGGGTCACCGGCCAGGTGAAGATCCCCAAGCCGAAATCCGGCATGGCGGTCCGGGTGAACGTGGAGACCGTACGCTCGAGCGAGTTCGGCAAGAACCTCGGCATGGTCTTCTACGCCGCATGAAGGTCGTGAGCGTCGGGGACCGGGTGGAGGCGGGCGCATACCGCCTCCACTCCCGGTTCAAGACGGTCACCAATTATCGATTGGAGGCGGGACGCCCCCGTCCCGCTGTGCTCTGCCTCGTCACCCCCGCCGTCGGATCCGGGCCGATCAACGTTGTTGTGGAAGGCGAGTTCCCCGAGGCCGACTCGGTTGTCCTTGAATCCGACGTCCTGATGCTTGATGGCCGGCGCTCTCCCCTCGGCCCGCGCTATGACTCCGCCCTTCCGGAAGGCCCGCCGGCTCCGGCGATGGTCGAGGCCCTGACCCGGCACCTGCGCGCCGCGGCCCACCCGAAGAGCCTCGCCTTCCTGCTGGACGAATCCCGCGCCGCGAACTTCCGCCCCGGGTTTGAACAGAACATGGCGAAGCAAATCCGCGACGGCGCACGGCTGCTGCTGGGCGCGGATCCGGCGCAAGGCGCCCGCCTGCTTCGCGGCTGCGGTTTCGGCCTGACGCCGGCCGGGGACGACCTGCTGGCGGGCGCGCTGATCGCTTCGCATCTCGCCGGCCCCACCCGTCATCCCGAACGTGGCAAGGGATTCCCCTCACCGGCGCCCGGCTCGTTATGGAGATCCCTCGCTGCGCTCGGGATGACTGGTTCGAGCGGCACGCTCCTCTCCGACGCCTTCCTTGCCCTCGCCGCCGAGGGGCGCGTGAACGAACCCGTGAAGCAACTCCTCGCCGCCCTGGTCGGCGCCGACACGGAAGCCATGCCATCCTGCGCCGACCGCGTCCTGGCCCACGGCGAAACTTCCGGCGCGGATATCTTGACAGGATTGGTGCTGGCGGTGCACAAAGGATTCAACTTCCAACAGCCAACGTTCAACTCCCAACGCCCAACAGGAGAGACCCATGATGGTGAGAGGTAAAATCAAGAAGGGGAGTTATTACGACTCCATCACCCTGATGCGCGTCGGCAAGGCCGTGGCCGCGCTCGACGGCGTCACGGACGCCGCCGTGGTCATGGGCACGCAGACCAACAAGGGCATCCTCGGCGCGTCGGGGCTCTACCTCTCCGACTTCGACGCCTCGGGCGACACCGACCTGCTGATCGCGGTCAAGGCGGAGGCGGAGGCTGTCGTCGAGCAGGCCATGGCCGCGGTCGAGGAGGAACTGAAGGAGGCGACGAAGAAGAAATCGGCCGGCGGCGAGGCGGCTCGTCCCTCCAGCCTCGAGGGGGCGGTCGAGGCCCTGCCCGGGGCGAACCTGGCGATCATCTCCGTCGCCGGCCGGTACGCCGGCGACGTGGCGATGGAGGCCCTCGAGCGCGGCCTGCACGTGATGCTGTTTTCCGACAATGTGTCGCTGGAGACCGAAGTAGCGCTGAAGAAATATGGGCGGGACCACGGCCTGCTCGTCATGGGCCCGGACTGCGGCACGGCGATCCTCAACGGCGCGCCGCTGGCCTTCGCCAACATCGTGCCGCGCGGCCCGATCGGCCTCGTCGCCGCCGCGGGCACCGGCCTGCAGGAGGTGACCTGCCTGATCGCCAACGAGGGCGGCGGGATCTCCCAGGCCCTCGGCACCGGCGGGCGCGACGTGAAGAAAGACGTCGGCGGCCTCATGTTCATCGAGGGAATCAAGGCCCTGGCGGCCGACGACCAGACCAAGGCCATCCTGCTGGTCTCCAAGCCACCCCACCCCGATGTGCTGGCGGCCATCGAAGCGGTCGTCGCGGGGATCAAGAAACCCGTGGTCTCGATGTTCCTGGGCGACGAAACCTCGACGGGCCCGCACACGCTCGAGGAGGCGGCCCTGACGGTCCTCGCGCGCGCGAAGGGAGAGTCGTACGACGATGCCCGGCGCAAGGTCGAGGCCCGCGACCTGGAGATGAAGAAGGCGGCGAAGAAACTGGCCGAGCGGCTGAAGGGCCGGAAGTACGTGCGCGGGCTGTTCAGCGGCGGCACATTCTGCGCCGAGGCGCAGGTGATCTTCCGCAAGCTCGGCCTGAAGGACGTCTTCTCCAATGCGCCGACCGCCGGCGCGGCGAAGCTGAAGGATTCGCTGAAAAGCGAGGGCCACGCCATGGTGGATTACGGTGAGGACGAGTTCACCGTCGGCCGCCCCCACCCCATGATCGATTTCTCGCTGCGCAACAAGCGCATCCAGGCCGAGGCGAACGACCCCGCGACGGCGGTGATCCTGCTCGACGTCGTACTGGGCTTCGGCGCGAACATGGATCCGGCCCTGGAACTGACCCCGGTGGTCGCGAAGGCCGCGAAGAAGGTCGCCGTCGTCTGTTCCGTGACGGGCACGGACCGCGACCCGCAGAACCGGCCGAAGGTCATCGAGGCGCTGGAGCAGGCCGGGGCCATCGTCCTGCCCAGCAACGCCGCCGCGTGTTTCATGGCGGGGTTCTTCGTTTCCAACCTCTAAAGGAGAAGAGGGAACTACGAAACACGCGAAAGGCGCGAAAATGACTACACGGATTCTGTTCAAGGAGGAAAGCTACAAGATCATCGGCGCGTGCTTTGAAGTTTACAAAGAGAAGGGGAATGGCTTTCTGGAAGCGGCATACCAGGAATGCCTGTCGATGGAGTTCGCGGATCAGGAGATTCCCTTTGTTGAGCAGCCCCGACTGGGCCTTACCTACAAGGGCAGGAAACTGAAACAAGCCTATGAGCCGGATTTCCTGTGCTTTGACGAGATTATACTTGAGATCAAAGCTGTAAAAATGCTGACAGACGAACATCGGGCCCAAACCATCAACTACCTCAAATCCACAGGCAAACAGTTGGGCATACTGGTGAACTTCGGCCATTACCCCGAAATCGAACACGAGCGTTCGTCAACCAACCCCTTTCGCGCCTTTCGCGTGTTTTCGTAGTTCCCTCCGGAGTTCCCATGAAAATAAACGAATTGTTCCGTAGTGACCTGAAAGTCGTGAACCTCGGCCTGGCCTCGTTCAAGGAGGCCCTGGACTCCGTCGGCGTGCCGGCGGTGCAGGTGGATTGGAAGCCGCCGGTGGACGTCGAGCCGGCGCTGCTCCGGACCGTCCGCGCGAACCGCGCGCGGATCGAGGAGGCCAACCGGAAAGTCACGGCGAAGATCCTGGCCGCCCAGCCCGTCCTCGTCGGGCTCGAGAAGGCGCTGGACGTTATTCCCGGCATGAAGCCCAACCTGATCCTGCATTCCGGCCCGCCGATCACGTGGGACCGCATGTGCGGCCCGATGCGGGGCGGGATCATGTGCGCCTTGATGTACGAGGGCCGGGCCAAGACCCCGGCCGAAGCGGAGAAGCTCGCCGCCTCGGGCGAGATCGAGTACGCGCCGTGCCACGAGCACAGCGCCGTCGGCCCGATGGCCGGCATCGTGTCGGCCTCCATGCCGGTCTTCCTTGTCAAGAACGAGGAGCACGGCAACACGGCCTACTGCACGCTGAACGAGGGCCTCGGCAAGGTCCTGCGCTACGGGGCCTACGGCGAGGACGTGATCAAGCGGTTGAAGTGGATGGAGCAGGTGCTCTACCCGGCGCTGAAGAAAGCCGTCGCGAAACTCGGCCGGGTGGACCTGAAGAACCTGATCGCGCAGGCCCTGCACATGGGCGACGAGGTGCACAACCGCAACCGCGCGGCGACCTCGCTGCTCTACCGCGCCCTCGCGCCGGCCATCGTGACCACGGGGGGCGACCCGCAGACCACGGCCGACGTGCTGGAGTTCATCAACAAGAACGACCACTTCTTCCTGAACCTGTCCATGCCCGCGAGCAAGGCGGGCCTCGACGCCGCGCGGAACGTCCCCGGCAGCAGCGTCGCGGTGGTCATGGCGCGCAACGGCACGGACTTCGGCGTGCAACTCGCCGGCACGGGCGACGCGTGGTTCACGGGCCCGGCGGACGTGCCCGACGCGCTGTACTTCCCCGGCTACACCAAGGCGGACGCCAACCCGGACATCGGCGACAGCGCGATCACGGAGACCAACGGGCTGGGCGGCTTCGCCATCGCGGCCGCGCCGGCGATCGTGCAGTTCGTCGGCGGCACGGCGAACGACGCGCTGAACTACACGCGGCAGATGTACGAGATCACGGCGGCGGAGAACAACGTCTACCAGGTTCCCTCGCTCAACTTCCGCGGCACGCCGACCGGCATCGACGTGGTCAAGGTGGTCGAGAAGAACATCCTGCCGTTCATCGACACCGGCGTGGCCCACAAGGAAGCGGGGGTCGGCCAGGTCGGCGCGGGCGTCCTCAACGCCCCGCTGGAGCCCTTCAGGAAGGCCTTCGAGGGCTTCGCGCGGACGCTGTAACGCTGGTTTCCAATCATTGGAAAATCCGGCGCAATTTTTTCCAGGGTTTGGAAAAAGCGCCGGGCACGGCGGCAAGGGTCTGCCGCCCTCCAGTGCCCATCAGCCCGGGATTTGACACCATGATTGTGTAAGGTGCATTATTATACACATGAGAACGAATATCGTGCTCGATGACGAATTGCTGGCGGCGGCCATGAAGTACTCCGGCGCCCGAAGCAAGCGGGCGGTGGTGCAGGAGGCGCTGGCGACCTACGTAAGCGTCAAGGCCCGGCAGCAGAAGCTCGAATCCTACCGGGACCGCCTGGCCGGGGTCCGGCGGCGCCTCGCCGAAGCCCCCATCAAAACCTCCTCGCGGGAACTGATCCGCGCGGACCGGGACCGTGCATCATGAACGTGATCCTCGACACCAGCGTCGCGATCGCCTGGTACCTGAACGAGTCGTGCTCCGGGCCGGCGCGCCAGTGGCAGGAGAAGATCCTGTCCGGCCGGGTTCACGCGGCGGTCCCCGCCCTGCACTACCTGGAGTTCGCCAACGTGCTGCGCACGTACGTTCTGCGGCGGGAGCTAAACCCGGGCCTGGCCGCCGAACTCTACGCTCTGCACCTGGAAGCGCCCCTGGAAGTCATGGAGCCGCCGCGGGCCGAACTCCTGGCCACGGCCCTGGAGTTCAACGCCACCGCCTATGACGCGGCCTTCATCACCCTGGCCCTGGCCTGCGACGGGCTCCTGGTCACCGCCGAGCGCACGACCACGCCCTGGGTCGCGAAACTGGGGAAGCGCGCCGTCACCCTCGGATAGGCGCGGCCGGCCCGTTTTAGAATTCGGGCGCGGTGAATTTCACCTCCAGCACCCAGCGCTCGGTGATGGAGGAAAAGGTCATCTCGAAGACGTCGCCGCGCCGGGCCACTTCCATGCGGCTGTTGGTCGAGCCCTGCAGTTCCAGGCCGACATGGGCCGGCGCCTCGACGGTGTAGACCAGGACCTGGCCCGCCTCGACCTCGGCTTTGGACCAGCGCTTGAGTTCCGCGCCGGCCTCCGGGCCGCGCGTCAGCTTGATCTGGGCGGGAGTGAAGGCGGACAGCACGACGGCGTCCTTCATCCCGTTGCCCTTTTCCTTCACGCGGATGCGGACGGTATCGCCGGGGCGCAGTTCGGTGGTCGTGGCAAACCCGCGCCCAATCCGCACGAGTTGGACGTCCCGGACCGCATCCGGAAAGACCGCGCCGGCGGAACAGAGCAGGCCGGCAAGCATCAGCACACAACCGTTTCGGCCCATGGCCACCCTCCCCGTTTGATCCCAGCGTCCTCCGGGAGCGTAAAACAGTCAATGATTTAGCGGGGCCGGCAATAAAAACGTCCGGCCGGGGGTTCACCTGTTGAAAGGTTGCCCGCGCGGGCCGGTCTGACGCCGGCGTTCGGGCAGCCCATAACAATGAAGGGAAGATCATGAAGAAGACATGGCTCATCCTTGCGGCATTCGTAATGCTCATCCAGCCCTCCCTGCTGAAGGCGGCGGAGACGCTCGTCTCCGTCGATTTCCTCCGGCAGAAAGCCGTGCTGGTTCCTCACTGGGGCTGGGGCAACCAGGACAATATCCTGCAACTGGAGTTCAAGGTGTCCAACAAGGGCCCCTGGCATGTCGCGGGCCTCCGGTATTCGACGGACGGCTGGAAGACCTCGCAGCGAATAGAGGCCCAGTTTGTCCGTTTTGACGGGAACGCCGAGATCTGGAGCGCCGAAGCCTGGGTCACCGACGTGTACAGCGCGCCAGGACTCACTTTCGAATATGTCATCATCGTGGAGGACCTTCTCGCGGCGAACGACATCAAGCAGGTGGTCTACAACAACGGCGGCAAGGGGTGCCGGATCCTGGCCATTCAGAACGGGAACTGGACCACCTCGCCCAACGTGTTCCTGAACAATACGATGCAGGCGGTGATTCCGAAGGAGCCGCCCCTGCCCACCGACCGCCTGCAGAAGATTCCGTAGCGCATTCCGTTGCCGTTCAAGGAGAAATAGGGGCGGGAGTCGAACGACTCCCGCCCCTTTTCCGGCTGTCGCGACTCAATTCCGGTGTTTACTATTTCGGCGCAAGGGAGTTGAATAATAACCATGATCGGCCAACAGACCACCCACGGAGGACCCACCCGATGACTACCGATGCCTTCTTCAAGCTGATGAACACCGCCCGGGTCTACGACCTGACCCAGCGCTTGAGCATCCATACGCCTCCCTGGCCCAGCTACATGCCGCTGGGCATCCAGTACTTCAAGCGCATCGCGGGCGCCCACATGGGCCAGGGCGCCAACGGCCAGATCATCACCATGAGCAACCACGTCGGCACGCACATGGACGGCGAGATCCATTTCCACGCCAGCGGGCGGTCCATCGGCGCCGTGCCGATCCAGGAGTGGTGCGGGCCGGCGGCGGTCGTGGACATCTCGAAGGACGTCGGCGACTACGACCTCTACTCGCCCGAGCTGCTGATGA
Organism: Kiritimatiellia bacterium; assembly: GCA_018001225.1. Lineage (NCBI taxonomy): Bacteria > Pseudomonadati > Kiritimatiellota > Kiritimatiellia > Kiritimatiellia bacterium. The sequence continues at coordinate 69,664 of JAGNIJ010000011.1, forward strand.
AGCGCGCGGACATCCGCAAGGGGGACATCCTGATCATCAACACCGGCTACCATCGCTACGCGTGGGACCAGCCGCAATCCGACGAGCTGCGCTATTTCGTCTGCCACCCCGGCCCCGGCCCCGGCTTCGCGGAGTGGGCGCTCAAGATGAAAATCAAGTGGATCGGCGTGGACTGCGGCAGCGCGGACCACCCGATGAACACCATCATCCGCACCTGGCACCCCGCCCGCTTCGCCGAGGCGGAGCAGAAGCTCAAGGACACCTACGGCAAGGCCTGGGACGAGCTGTTCCCGCCGAAGAAGTACTACCAGATCATGCACCTCAAGCTGTTCCCCAAGAAGCTGGTCCACGCGGAGAACCTGGGCGGCGAGATCGACAAGATCAGCAACCAGCGGGTGTGGATCAACTGCTACCCGATCAAGGGCATCGAGATGGAGTCGGCGCAGTGCCGGATCATCGCGCTCGCGCCGCCGAAATAACGAACGTAGGGGCGCCGCTCGCCGGCGCTCACGGGCGTCGCAAGCGACGCCCCTACAAGAAAGCGCAGAAGTAAGGAGGCTGTATGTCCATAGCCTGTGAATTCGACTACCGGAAGCCGAAGACGCTGTCGAAGGCGATCAAGCTGCTGGCCAAGCGCGGGCGGCAGACTCGCGTGCTGGCCGGCGGCACGGACCTCGTCGGCTGGCTCCGCGATTCGCTCGTCGCCCCGGACCTGCTGGTGGACATCAAGGGGTTCGAAGAGCTGAAGGGTATCGGGCTGAAGGACCGCTCGCTGGTCATCGGCGCGCTGGCGACGTTCTCGGACGTCCTGGAGTCCGACCTCGTGGCGCAGAAGTTCCCGCTGCTGCGCGAAATGGCCGGGATGGTCGCCTCGAACGGAGTCCGCAACCGGGCCACGGTGACCGGCAACATCTGCTCCGCCGTCCCCTGCTGCGACGCCGGGCCGGTCCTCCAGGTCTACAACGCCGTCGTCCACCTCCGCGGCCCGAACGGCAAGCGCAAGGTGCCGATCGGCCAATGGTTCGTCGGCCCGCGCAAGACGGCGATCCGGCCGGGCGAGATCGTCACGTCGGTGACGGCCCCCCTCCCCGCGAAGAAGGCCGCCGGCTGCTTCGTGAAACTCAAGCGCTACCGGGGCGAGGACCTCGCCCAGGCCAGCGTGGCCGTGCTGGCGCTCTCGGGCGGCGAGTACCGGCTGGCGTTCGGCGCCGTGGCGCCCATCGCCGTGCGCGGCCCCCGGACCGAGGCCCTGCTGAAGGGGCGAAAGCTTTCGGCGGACCTCCTGGAAGAGGCCGGCAAGCTGGCCGTCGAGGAGGTCGTCCCGATCACGGACATCCGCTCGACGAAGGAGTACCGGTCGCTGATGGTCGAGGTCATGGTCCGCCGGGGCTTGAAGACCGCCGCCGCCCGGCTGGCCGGCAAGGGCCCGGTGTACGGGGTGAACGTGATGGAGGAGGACGCGCGATGAAAAAGATCACCTTCACGCTGAACGGCGAATCCCGGACCGTGGCCGCGGCGCCGCACGAGGTGCTGCTCGACGTCCTGCGCGACAAGCTCGGCGTCAAGAGCCCGAAGGCCGGCTGCGAGCGCGGCGACTGCGGCGCGTGCACGATCCTGCTGGACGGCAAGCCCGTGCGCAGCTGCCTGATCCTCGCCGTCGAGGTCGAGGGCCAGGAGATCACGACGCTGGAGGGCATCGGGCGGAGCGGCCCGACCCCCTTGCAGGAGTCCTTCATCCGGCACAACGCCTTCCAGTGCGGCTACTGCGCGCCCGGGATCGTCCTGGCCGCCACCGCCCTGCTGGAGAAGAATCCGAAGCCCACGGCGCACGAGGTCCAGGAGGCGATCTCCGGGAACCTGTGCCGGTGCACCGGCTACGAGGCGATCATCGAGTCGGTGGTGGAAGCGGGGCGCCAGGGCAGACGGAAGAAGGATGGAGTGAGACAGAAAGGACGAACGTTCAACGCTCAACGTTCAACGTCCAACGTCCAACAATGAACATCAGGGAGAAATGGGCATGGACAGTAAGTACGACCTGGAAGAGCGGCTGTTGGATTACTCGGCGGATATCATCCGCTTGACGGAAGGAATGGATAAAACACGAGCTGGCAATCATGTGGCCGGTCAACTTCTGCGGTCAGGAACCTCGCCGCTATTCAATCATGGCGAGGCAAGCGCTGCCGAGTCCGCCAGGGATTTCGTACACAAGATGGGCGTTTGCTTAAAAGAACTGCGGGAAACCAGACGTGCGCTACGACTCACGCAGAAAGTTCCCCTTGCTCGTCCGCCGTCAACAGTTGATCCGCTGATCAAGGAGACGGAGGAACTCATAAAGATATTCTTTTCCAGCATTCGAACGGCTGAAAAGAAAGTCCTTAGGGAAGCTCCACCCCAAACCTATCCGGCAGATTCGGAATCAACGTAGTTGTTGGGCGTTGAGCGTTGAACGTTGATTGTTGAGCGTTGAGATCGAAAAAGTTTTGGAGGCCCATCATGACCGCCATGAAATTTGTCGGACAATCCGCCACGCGAATCGACGAGCGGGAAAAAGTCACGGGCGCGGCCCGGTTCCTGGACGACCTGGATTTCGGTCCGGGCCTCCTCCACGCCGAGGTGGTCGAGAGCCCTCACGCCCATGCCCTGATCAAGCGCATTGATGTCTCGCGCGCGAAGAAGGTGCCCGGCGTCGTCAAGGTCGTGACGGGCAAGGACTTCCCGTACACGTTCGGCCTGTACATGCAGGACCGGTTCATCTTCGCCCGCGACCGCGTGCGGTTCGTCGGCGAGCAGGTCGCCGCCGTGATCGCGCGCGACCCGGTGACGGCCAAGCGCGCCGCCCGGCTGGTCAAGGTCACCTACGAGCCCCTGCCCTTCGTCCTGGACCTGAAGGAGGCGTTGAAGGAGGACGCGCTGCTCGTCCACCCGGAGCTGAAAAACTACGGCCACTGCGCGTGGTTCTTCCCGGTGCCGGACACGAACATCGCCCACTGGCGCAAGACCCGGAAGGGCGACATGGACGCGGGGTTCCGCGAGGCGGACGTGGTGCTCGAAGACACCTACACCGTGCCGCGCTACGCGCACTGCGCGATCGAGACGCACTGCATCGTCGGCCAGTGCGACCTCTCCGGCCGCCTGACCCTCTGGTCGAGTTCGCAGTCGCCGCACACCCAGCGGCACGTCTTCGCGGCCGCGCTGGCGCCGCTCGGGCTGAAGCACCAGGACATCCGCGTCATCACGCCGTACGTCGGCGGCGGGTTCGGCGGCAAGGCGGGCGTCTCCATGGAGATCATCGCCGCCGCGCTGGCGCTCGCGGTCAAGGGCGCGCCGGTCAAGGTCCGCTGGACACGCGAGCAGGAATTCTACAACACCTACCAGCGGCAGGGCGTGATCGCGCGCATCAAGATGGGCGTGAAGAAGGACGGCTCGATCACCGCGATCGAGCACACGCTGCACTGGGACGCGGGCGCGTACGTCGAGTACGGGGCGAACGTGGTCAACGCCGTCGGGCTCTCCGCCACCGGCCCCTACCGCGTGCCGAACGTGAAGATCGATTCCGTCTGCGTGTACACCAACCTGCCGCCGGGCGGGCCGTACCGCGGGTTCGGCTACTCCGAGTTCATGTTCGGGCTCGAGTCGCACATCAACCGGATCGCCAAGATGATCGAGCTGGACCCCGTCGAGTTCCGGCGTCGCAACGCGATCCGCGAGGGCGACACCCTGCCCTACGGCGCGCACATGAACCCGTGCGCGCTGGTCGAGGCCATCGACAAGACCGCCGCGGAGATCGAGTGGGGCAAGCAGGAGGAATCCGCCTCGCCGAACAAGGTTATCGGCAAGGGCTTCGCGTGCTTCTGGAAGGCGCCCGCCATGCCGCCCAACGCGGCCTCGGCGGCGTTCCTGAAGTTCAGCGAGGACGGCTCGCTCAACATCAGCGTCTCCGGCATGGAGATCGGCCAGGGCTACCTGACGGTCATGGCGCAGATCGCCGCCGAGGTGCTCACCGTGCCGCCGGAGAAGATCCGCGTCGAGACGCCGGACACCGACCGCAACGCCTACGAGTGGCAGACCGTCGGCTCGCACGTGACCTGGGGCTGCGGCAACGCGGTCAAGGCGGCGGCCGAGGAGGCGCGGGCGAAGATGATCGAGGTCGTCCACCGCGTCCACGGGTTCGCGAAGGAGGACCTCTACCTCGAGGACGAGCGCGTGAAGTGCCGCACGAAGCCGGACTTCGCGCTGGCGTTCAAGGATTTCGTCATCAACGGCATCCAGACGCCGCGCGGCAATTTCCTCGGAGGACCGATCCTGTCCAGCGGGATGTTCATGCCGGAGTTCACTTCCGCGACGGGCGACCCGGAGACCAGCCAGGGCGGCCACCCGAACGTCCATTACACCGTCGGCGCGGCGGGCCTCGTGCTGGAGGTGGACAAGGAAACCGGCAAGATGCGCGTCCTGAAGGTCGTGCTGGCCGTGGACGTGGGCCAGGCGATCAACCCCGACCTGGTCAAGGGCCAGGTCGTCGGCGGGATGCTGCAGGGGCTGGCGACGGCGCTCTACGAGGACATCCGCTACTCGCCGGCCGGCAAGCTGCTGAACCCGAACTTCACGGACTACAAGATCCCGACCGCGCTGGACCTGCCGGACCGGATCGTGCCGATCATCATCGAGACCCCGCAACCGGACGGCCCGTTCGGGGCGCGCGGCGTGGGCGAGCACACGATGATCCCGTCCGCTCCAATCGTCGCCAACGCGATCGAGGACGCCACGGGGTTGCGGATCAAGTCGTTGCCGTTGACGGCGGAGAAGGTCGCGCTCGAACTGCGGGGCCTCCGCTACGACGACGTCAAGGGCGAGACCATGGGCCTGTGCTTCATGGGCGATCCCCAGCAGTACGCGTTCTTCGCCAAGGGCAAAGCCTGATTCCGGCGGCCCTCGGGCCGCCGGTCCGCGGGAGCGGGATATGACGGGACCGGACAGGCCGGAGAACATCTACGAGGCGCTGCTGCGCGTCAGCCTGGACATCAACGCGCGGCTGGAACTGAACGAGGTCCTCGCGGGCGTGATCCGGCACACCCGCCTGCTCCTGGATTGCGAGGACGCCAGCCTGGTCCTCTGGGACGCCCGGCGCAGGCAGTTCGAGACCGGCGCCTCCACGACGCGCATCGGCGACACCGTGGCGGCGCGCGTGCGGCAGAGCGGGGGCGCCACCCGCTGGATCGTGGACCACGGCGAGCCCTGCGTCGTGCCCGACACCCGGAAGGACCCGTTCACGGCCAACCCCATCATCCCCGAGAACGGGATCGGGGCCTACGCGGGCGTGCCCATCCGGCAGGGCGACGAGATCCTGGGCGTGCTGTACGTCCTCTCGCGCCGGCCGCGCGGTTTCTCGGACGAGGAAGTGGAGTGGATGCAGGAACTCGCCGGCATGGCGGCCATCGCCATCCAGAACTCGCGCCTGATGGCCTCGCTGCGGGAACTGAATGAATTCAAGGACGCCTTGCGGCGCCTGGCCGCCCACGACCTGCGCCAACCCTTGAGCCCGGCCATAGGGTTTCTCGACCTTGCCCTCACCAGTTCCCCCGCCCTGCCGCAGGATCATCTCGCCCTGCTCGAGGAGGTCCGCAAGGCGCTGATGCGGATGCGCGACCTGGTGAGCGGCATCCTGGACTACGAGCGCATGACCGAGGAAGGCGAGCTGGCCTTGCAGCCCGTGGACCTGAACGCCTTGGCCGAGGAGGCGGTCCAGCCGCTCCGCGAGATCGCCGCGAGCCGTTCCCAACGACTGGAGTTCTGCCCGGCCGCCGTCATCCCGACCGCGCAGGGCGATCCCGTGCTGCTCCGGCAGGCCATGGGCAACCTCGTGGCCAACGCGGTCAAGTACACGCCGGCGGGCGGGCACATCGAGGTGGCGACGGGACTCCGGGACAGCGAGGCCTTCTTCGAGGTACGGGACGACGGGCCGGGCATCGAACCGGAAGAGCAGAAGCGGCTGTTCCAGCCGTTCACCCGCCTCAAATCCGCGGGCGAGACCGAGGGCACGGGCCTGGGGTTGAGCCTGGTCCGGAAAATCATCGAGCGGCACGGCGGCCGGGTATCCGTCGACAGCGCCCCCAGCCGCGGCAGCGTATTCCGGCTGCACCTGCCTGGGGCCAAAGATACCTGCGCCGCTGAATAATACCATGTACGGGTGAGAGGCGGTACGAACGGCGTCGCAGAGCTCCGCCCTCCAGTTGCAGGAATCATGGAGGGGCGAGCTCCTGCGAGCCCGAAATCTACCCGCCTTCACCCGGATTTGGTATAATAACGCTCTCCGTGTGGGCGCCGGCGAGCGGCGCCCCTACGCGTCCTTCATCGGGTCCCAGACCCGCCGGAAGCCGAAGCCCTCGAAGTCCTTCACGTTGCGCGTGGCGAAGTCCGTGACGCCGTGATGGCGCAGGGTGAGCGCCAGGCGGAGATCGTAAATCCGTTTGTAGGGAAATGCCGTCTGCGCGGCTGCCTCCCAGATTTTCTTCATGAGGCCGGCCTGCGGGCCCGGGTAATCCAGGATAGCCCAGCGCCGATGGCCGCGGAGGTGCTGGATCACCTGCGCCGCCTCGGCGGCCGAGTAGGGCTGTCGGCACACCACCGGATTACGCAGCAAGCCGTACAATTCAAGCAACACCAGCTCGCACAACGCAAAGTCCGCTGATTCCACCACCGACGCGAGATACTGCCGGACCTCGATGTGCCCGCGGGACTCGGAATCCAACGCCATGAAAAGGATGTTCGTGTCGCAGGAAATCACGATGGATGCTTCTTTCTTGGAGACGACTTGTACCTGCCGCGCGCCTCACGAACCATTCCGCGCGCCTCATGGAGGTCATACCGCCAGTCGGGATTTTCGAAGAAGGCATCCCCTCCCAGCGGACGCGGATCCGGCAAACGCCATGGGCCCGGATCGCTCTCGACATCAGGGAAGCAACAAATCACCGCCTCCAGTGCCCGGCGCACCAACTCGGCAAGGGACCATTCCTTCTTCCGCGCCAACTCCTTGGCGACCCGATACAACTCGTCCGGCAACTGGACCTGCGTCTTAATCATGATGTAAATATTACATCTCCATCATTATAATGTCAATATCGCGGAGGCGCCTTCCCGCTTGGCAACGGAACACAATAAAAAGACTGGACGAGGACCGGAGGATTCCTCAATACTAATTGCGCGGCCGAATACTCAAACGCTTAAGCCATCAGGAGGGGCCATGAACAGCAATCCTGCGCGCAGAACCGCGGCCGAGGTGATTCGCCTGGTTTCGGGTGTGGGCTGGATGGCGCTCTGTGGACTTGGTTCCGGTCGCGCCGAAGCCGCCACCTGGCGGGTGCCGCAAGATTTCCCGGGCATCCAGGCTGCCGTGAACGCCGCCGCGCCGGGCGATACCATCCTGGTCCTCGGCCCCGAGGACGATTGGCATGACCCGGTCATCTACGAGGAGAATATCCTGGTGACCAAGCCGGTCACGCTGTCCTGGAACCGCGAGGCGGACGGGGGCTACATCCGGCCGATCATCCGGCCGCGCGACCGGCGCCGGCCGGCGGTGACGCTCGCCAACTCATCCAACATCGCCCTCATCGGTTTATGCATCCGGAACAAGGGCGGCGTCGGCGTATGGGCCTCCAACACCCGGAACCTTCTGATCCGCGATTGCCTCATTGAGGGGTGCGGGACAGGCCTGGGATTTGATGCCGCGAAAAACAAGGGGGCGCGGGACACACGCCTCTTCAACAATGACATCCGGAGTAACGCGCTGTACGGGATCTGCACAACGTGGAATCATCGCGGCGACTGGCTCCTGCAGCACAACCGCATCGAGAAAAACCGGATCGGCCTCCTGGCCCTGCCAGGCCGGCAGGCCTTCCCGGATCTCGCCTGCCGGATCCATGACAACGACGTGACGGGCCACGCGTACGCCGGGCTCTGGATCGCCTCCCCGCCCGGCCGCCTGGAGGTGCTTCGCAACCGGGTCCAGGGCAACCGGCCGTACGGCGCCGTGATCCACGAGGCCCGGTCGCTGCAACTGGCGAACAATCTGTTGATGGGCAACACCATCGGCTTGTGGCTGATCGAGGGCCGGCTCAAGAACAGCGCGCTGGCCGGGGAAGCGGCGAACAATGCCGCGCTCCGGAACAGCAGCGCGGGCATCCGGCTGACGCCCTGGCGGGGCGCGCGGAACCTCAAAGTGCTGAACAACATCGTCGCCTTCAACGAGGGACAAGGATTCGCGGTCCAGGGCCGCCCTTTCCGCGGCGCGCTGGCCTATAACGACTTCTTCCAGAACGCCGGCGGCCATTTCGGCGGGCTGGCCGCGAACGCCCTCGGACGGCAGGGGAACATCTCGGTGGACCCGGAACTCATCGCCAACACGGGCGACCTGGCGGGCAACTACCATCCGGGGCCCGCCTCGCCCTGCCTGCAGGCCGGCGAGCCCAGCGCGCCCTACCGAAATTTCGACGGCACGCGCAATGACATGGGCCTGTACGGTGGCCCCGCCCGCCAGCCGGTCATGGGCTGGGCCATGGGACACCGGGGCCTGGCCGCCCTGTACGTGGACCACGGGCGCGGAGACATCATGCAGGTCCACAGCAACCTTCACGGGATCCTCTGCCGCGCCAACCCGTTCAACGGCGGCGCGTGGATCGCCACGTTTTCAAACAGCTTTCTTAACGCCACCGGCCAGGTCATCGCGGTGGACGGCCAGGGCCGCGAACTCCAGCGCTTCTCGGGCTTTGACCCCGCGCAGGATGTCTGGCAGAACGTGGAATTGTCCGTGGACCCGCGGGACGGATCGTGCTGGGTGGCCGAAACGCGCCAGCCCTCCTGGCAGCCCACCATCGGCCGGCTCACAAAACTGACGCTGGACGGCCGGGTCGCCGCGGAACTGTTCATCCCGGACTTGACCGATGTCGAGGTCGTGCGCGCGGACGGCCTGGTGGCGGTCTCCTGCGGCGACACGCAGGCCGTCGTGCGGTTCTACACCTCCGCGGGCCTGCCGGTGGCCTCCGCCACCGTCTGCGCGGACACGCCCATCGGGCTGGCCGTGGATACGCAGGACAACACGCTGGTGCTGGCCGGCTATGATCATTGGGCCCGCCTGTCCCTGGACGCGCCGGGGACCGTATTAAGCGTCGGGCCGGGTTCGAGCGCGCCGGCCACCGCCTCCGTGACTGTGGACCCGCGCGGCGGGAACATCCTGGTGACGGCCTTCGCGGAGGACGCCAGCCGCACCTCCCTCCACACCCCGGCCGGCGACGTGTTGAGACGCTACGACATACAGGACCGCAACGGCGAGACCATGCTGTCCAGCGGCTGCGACGTGGACCCCTACAGCTCCTTCTTTCTCGGTTACAGTTGGCTGTGGGATGAGCGCCGGGGTAATTGGTTTGACGGCATCGCGTTCCTCGATCCCGACCTGGCGGAACCGGTCTCGCTCCTCGATTTCCGGGGCAACAGTTTGTCCCTGCTGCGTCCGCGCTTCCGCGAATGAGCCGGCCGGCGGGCCGTCAATCCTCCGGCCCCGTCAGCACGTCGATCCGGTGCATCGCGCTGAACGCGACCAGGTTGGCGACGACGCCGATCACCAGCCCGTCGATCCCCTGCGGGTCCTTGAGCAGCCAGTGCCATATCGCGAGCGCCGCCACACCGCAGAAGGCCCCGACCAGGAAGGTCTTCCGGTTGGCTTTCACCCCGAGGATGGTCGCGACCAGCGGCACCAGGACCACCGGCGCCCAGAAGTTGTACGTGAACAGGAGGATGTCGAGCACGTTGTCTATCTTCATCGCGAAGACCACGGCGCCCAACCCCACGAGGAGCGTCGTGATTTTCGCCACGTGCATGCCGTGGCGGTCCGATAACTCGGTTTTGCGCAGGGGATTGATGACGTCACCGATCAGGGCCACCGACGCGGCATTGAGAAAAGAGTCTGCGGATGACATCACGATGGAGATCACGCCGGCAATGACCAGGCCCTTCAGCCCGACCGGGAGCAGCGTGTTCACGACGAACGGCAGGGCCTGGTTGGAATCCAGGTCCGGCTTGATCGCCACGGCCACGAGCCCGAGCAGGCCGGTGATGGCGAAAAAGGGGATGGAAAACAGGCCCGCGTAGAGCGAGCCCTCCGCCGTGGCCCGGGCGTTCTTGCCGATCAGGAGCCGCTGGACATAGGGCGGCACCAGGGTTTCGCCCAGCATGAAAGAGAGAAATAGCGAGACCAGCGCGATGGGCGTCATGTGTCCGTTGAACAGGCTCAAGTGACCGGCAGGGACGGCCGCTTCCAGGGCCGTGAACCCGCCCACGTGCCGAATGCCGATCCACAGGGCCAGCGGCATGCCCACGCCGAGCAGGACGAACTGCAGCACGTCCGTCAAGACCACGGCGCGCATGCCCCCGACGGTCGAGTAGGCGATCACGATGCCGCAGCCGATGGCGATCCCGGCTTCGCGCGAGACGCCCAGGAAGGTATTGAAGACCGCGCCCATGGCGCCCACCTGGGCCCCCGTGATCCCGGCGCAGACCAGCACGCCCAGCACGCCGGTGATCACCTGGCCGGTCTTCCCGTACTGGCGGCGCATGATGCCGCCGACGGAGATGCAGTCCCGGAACGCCCCGCTGCGCGGCGCGACGTAGGCCGCGATGAGCAGTTCCTTGAAGCTGAAGCCCCACAAGGCCACGATGTTGGCGATGCCGAAAAGGAACACCTTGGCCGCGTTGCCGCTGGAGAACCCGCCGCCGATGAACGACGCCGCCAGCGTGGCGAAGATGACCCACGAGGAGTAGCTTCGATGCACCACCGAGTAGTCCTGCAGGGTCCGGATCCCCCGCCCGGCCCACAAACCGACCACCAGCACGACCACCAGGTACGCCACCACAATGACTTGATCCAACACGGGGTTATCTCCTTCTGTTGCGCGCCGTGTACGCAGCGCGAGCATCCCGAATATGAAAACCGATCGGCTTGCGCGGCGGGGCCGGGGGATTCATCAGTTCCCGCAGCGCGTCGAAGACCGCGCGGAACTGCTTGTCGTATTTCCTTTCCAGGTCCTCCAATTTCCGGGCGAGGTCCGCGTGCGCGGACAGCATCTGCCGCAGCCGGACAAACGCGCGCATGATCGCGATGTTCACCTGGATGGCGCGTGGGCTGTGAAGCACGGACGAGAGCATGGCCACGCCCTGTTCGGTGAAGGCATACGGTCTGGCCCGCCGAACTCCACCCCAACTTGAAGTCACAAACTGTGACTTCAAGATTGCAACCTCTTGCCGTGCAAGCTGAAACATAAAGTCAGCCGGGAATCTTTCCGCGTTTCTCTTGACGGCTTGCATCAATACCTTGGGCAGGACTCCGTACAAATCAGCCAGGTCGCCGCTCAACATCACCTTTTGTCCCCGCAGCAGCAAAATCTTCTGCTCAACGCGCTCGACGGGAACCAGATCCTTGCTCATCGCGGGATCATCCTTCGCGGACGATATCCGCGCCGAGGGCGCGGAGGCGCTCATCGATGCGCTCGTAGCCGCGGTCGATGACCTCGGCCTGGTCAATGACGCTCCGGCCCTTCGCGCAGAGGGCGGCGATGAGCAGGGACATGCCCGCGCGGATGTCGGGCGTGGTCAGGTGGGTGCCGTGCAGCGGGCAGGGCCCGCTGACGACGACCCGGTGCGGGTCGCAGGGAATGATGTCCGCCCCCATCTCGATCAGGCGGTCCACGAAGTACATGCGGCTCTCGAACATCTTCTCGAAAAACAGGACCGTGCCCTTCGCCTGCGTCGCAAGGACAATGGCCACGCTCATGAGATCGGAAGGGAACTGCGGCCAGGGCCCGTCCTCGATCTTCGGGATGGCGCGGCCCAGGTCCCGCTGCACGCGCCGTTTCTGCCTCGCGGGCAAATGAAGGTCGCCGGCCTTCGCCTCCGTCTCCACGCCAAGCCGGGCAAATACCCGGAGAATCACTTCCAGGTCGCGGAGGTTGCCCGGCGCGGACACGCGCAACTCGCCACGGGTGGCCGCGGCGGCGGCGAGGAAGCTGCCAACCTCGATCAGGTCGGGGCCTACCGTGTGTTCCGCGCCGCGGAGCGTTTTGACGCCCTGGATTTGCAGGCAATTGGTGCCCAGCCCCTCGATCCGCGCGCCCATCCGGACCAGCAGCGCGCCGAGGTCCGTCACGTGCGGCTCGCAGGCGGCGTTGAAGAGGGTGGTCTCGCCCTCCGCGAGCGTGGCCGCCATCAGCAGGTTCTCCGTCGCCGTGACGCTGGCCTCGTCGAGCAGGAAGTCCGCGCCGCGGAGCTGACGGCGGCGCAGGGTATAGCTCGTGCCGCCCTCGACGGCGATGCCCAGCGCGCGCAGGCCGTTGAAGTGCGTGTCCAGCCGGCGACGCCCGATGATGTCGCCACCCGGCGGCGGCAGCACGCAGCTCCCATGCCGCGCCGCGAGGGGCGCGGCGAGGAGAATGGAGGCGCGCACCCGGCGGCAGAGTTCAGGGTCCAGCCGCCGGCGGCGGATCGATCCGGCCTGGAGCGTAACCCGGTCGCGCTCGCGGGCCACCCCGACGCCCACGCCTTCGAGCAGGGCCAGCATGACCTCGACGTCGCGGATGTCGGGGACGTTGCGCAGCGTCACGGGCTCGTCGGTCAGCAGGCAGGCGGCCAGCATGGGCAGGACGGCGTTCTTGTTGCCCACCGGCCGATACTCGCCGGCCAGTTTCCTCTGGCCGTGGATGATGAACCGCGACATGGGGCAAGGATGAACGATGGAGGCGGCAGGATGAAGCAAAAAAAGACTAGAAAGGAAGCAGGCGCGCCGCCTTTCGCAGCCGCCGGTACATGAACCATTGAAGGAAGCCGCATCCCAGGACCAGGGCCACCAGCACGCCGGGCTCGGGCACGACGCCGGCTTGGTAGTCGTCGAAGGTCATCTGCTCGTCGAGCGTGGCCTCGAAAATCCCGGCCCCGAACATCGCCACGGAGGACCCGGAGGCCAGGTCGGCGGTGATTTCCCCGTAGGTGTCGGCGTCGGAATTATAAACGCCCAGCGTAAACGAGCCGCTGACCGTGGACCACGAGACGCTGTACTCCAGGTCGGAGTCTCGCAGGTCGTCGTCGCCCAGGTCAATGTAGGCATAGTCCGCGCCGGCGTTGGTGGAAAAGTATATCCGGGTGGCGTCGAACTCCTCCCCGTAGTCGACGCCGAAGCGGAGGATTTCGTCCGTGTCGAACGAGGAGTCATCGGTCGAGGTGCGCAGGTTGAAGCCGCAGAAGGAACCGATCCCGGAGCCGTGGTTGGCCAGGAACGTCCACTGGCCGACCGCCAGGCTGTTGGAGAGGCCGCGCCCGACGGCATACGTGCCGCTCAAGCCCCAGGAATAGAGCCCGTCCAGCGGCGCCAGGTTTTCGACGTACATGGAGCCGGGCGAACCGACTTCCAGGTTGACCCACTCCGTGAACCCCAGGCCCGGGTTGTCGCCCGGATTCCATCCGGACGGATAGGGATCGTTGTCCGCGTTGTCGGACGCCACCGGGTCGGCCCGTGCCGTGCCCGCGGCCAGCGACAGCGCGGCCAGCAGGAAGGCGATCCTGTGGGCGGTGGGCGTCATTCCACGTGCATCTTGTACGCGCGGGGCGAATTGGTCATGGGGATATACAGCGAGGTCCAGCCCCCGTCGCCCTCGACGACGCCCGTGCCCAGGGCGCCGCCGTCGGAGGTCGAATAGACACCCGGCGACCAGGTATCGCCCGGATACGTCGGGACCTGGTAGGCCTCGTAGAGCCGGTATACCTTGCCGGGCACGCTCAAGAATTGAATCAGCCACCAGCCCTGGGCCGAGAGGCGCGACCGCTCGAGGAAGAAATAGTCGTAGTCCAGGAACGCGAACGTCCCCGCCCGGTACTCGTCCCCGTTCGGCACGCCGTCCCCGTCGAAGTCGTCCTCCGCGTGGATGTCCGCCACCGACGCGATCGCCGGGTTCGTCGAGAGGTCCACCAGCCACTGCTCCCACTCGTCCGGCAGCCCGTCCCCGTCCGAGTCCGTCCCCGCCGTCACGTTCACCAGGATCAGGTCCCCCGGCTTCGTCACCGCCGGGATCGAATTGGTCTCCAGCAGCGTCCGTTCCCCCCAGGAATCCTGGACCACGATGGTGACGACCTCCCCCGTCCGCACCGCCGTCCCCACGTACCGGTTCGTGTCCCGCCCGTCGTCCAGCGGCGCGTACAGCGCGAAGTTCACCCCCGGCGACAGCGATCCGTTGATCTCCTGCTCCGCGATGTCGTTCGTCCCCCGCCGCAACAGCACCGTCGCGTCCCGCATGTACGGCCATCCGAAATCGTCCAGCGCCTGGCCGTAATAGACGACCATCGGCTGGGGCATGCCGGAAAACGAGGAACGAGGAACGAGGAACGAGGAACAAAGAAGGACAAGGAACGCGGAACGCGGAACGAAAAGCCGGGAGAACCTGTTCCATGAAATCTTGCTAAGGCTCACAACCCTACTCCTTCCGCTTCTTCCTTCTCTTCACCGTATTAACCGAGGACACGAAGATGGCCATCAGCTCGTTCGTCTCCTCAATTAAACCGCGCATTCGCTCTTGGACAACACGGCCGCTGCCCACCAGCAAGTCCATCCAGTAGTCCGTCTCCTCGAGTTCCTGCAGGCCGCCTTCCATCTTACTGATGAACTCGGCATCCGATCTCGCGCGGGAAGCTTCCCGATGGTGAGCGCCAGGCGAGGTTCCGCTGTTCAGCACTTGTCTTCCAAGGACTTGAGCTACACGATCGTTTTGCGGCAACGCGCAGTACATCTCAATGATGTCCAACGAGTACTGCCGCATACGCTTCTTCAGATCTCTTGGCTTCTCCTCTTCCCCGTTCATCGTTCCTCGTTCCCTGTTCCGCGTTCCCTTCATTCACCTGCTATCGAGTACGTCTGGAAGAAGATCTTGATGTCCTTGATCCCGTTGCCCGAGCCGTCGCCGTGGATGAACCGCTCGATCGCCAAATCGGGGTCGGCCAGCAGCGTCCGGCCGGGAATGATCAGCAGCCACCGCGTGTTCCACACCGACCGGCCGACCAGCCGCCCGTTGTTGTGCGTCTCGTCCTCGTCGAACTGGCCCTTGTCGTGGTACGCGCGAAGCGAGGCAAACCGGCGGATACAGGCCAGCGGCTCGGCCAGCGAGTCCATGATCGGCTGGTAGTCCGGGTTGTCGATGTCCATGCCGCCCACGTCGTACGGCAGCGGCATCGCCTGGTCCAGCACCTTCCAGTTCCGCGTCTCCAGCCCCTCCCGCGTCGGCGAGCGCATGACGTCCTGCCCCACCGGGACCAGGTAGACCCGCGGCTCGTTGGCCAGGCCCCCGCCCGTGGTGTTGGTGTTAAAGGTGACGTTGTACCCGGTGAACCAGATACCGGCGGACCGGATCTTCGTGGCCTGGTGCGTCGGGTCGTAGGCGTTGTCCCCGCCCGCGAGGTCATGACCAAAGTAGTTCTTCCCCGCCACGATGAACGTCGAGAACGGGATCACCAGGGCCGGCTCCGCGTTCGTGGAATCGCTGAACGGGATGCAGTACCGCTTGAACTCCGGCACGGTGCGCAGATCCTCTTTGACGTGATCCTCCAGCACCTGGGCCCACGTCCCGTCGCTGGCAGCCGAGGGCGAAATACGGAAACACTCCTGCCGCAGGGAAAACCGGCTGGTCTCCGTGTCCGGGTTGTTGAAGCCGAAGCGGCCCTTGACCACGTCCCAGTCCGCCTTCATCCGTGCCATGATGTCCGCCAGGCCCGGCTCGCCTTCGTCAATACCCGTCTCCGGCTCGCCCAGCCACACGTAGAACCGGCCGGGCAGCCGCGCCTTGACGATGTCCTCCAGGAACTCGCTGCCGGGCGTCAGCTGCGCATCGGAGTCCAGCAGGCCCGTCTCGTAGTCGTAGGCCTTGGCGGCCAGGTAGACGTAGCGCGCGGCGAGATCGAAGGAATCCTTGTACCGCCGCAGGCCGTCGTCGCGGAAGATGCGGAAGGCGAGGTCCTGGTAGCGGTTCATCTGGATGCGCTGCGCCGCCCGCGCGCGCACCTGCGCCCGCTGGACCAGCAGCAGTTCGCCCTCGGCGAGAAGTTTTCGCACCTGCTCGACCTGCTGCGCCAGGGCCTGGACCTGCTCCATGAGCTCCGCCTGCTTGACGTACTGCTCCTTGAGCTTGGCGAGGGTCTCCATCGTCCCCCAGTGCAGGATGTCCTGGTACTCGTTGTTCTTGAGCAGCGTCTCGAGATCGGCGTCCCACTGCGCCTGCTGCAGCTCGCGGGAGTCAATGCCGGTCTCCTTGCCCAGGTTGACGAGCACCTTGGCCCACTTCGCCGCATCCGCCCAGGCGTATGCGATCTCGCGAGGCGCCGACATCGTTCCAAGAAGATCCTCCACGCCCACCCATCCATCGAACACGGTCGGAGAGAACGACGCGGCGCCCTTCGCGTTGGCCTCCACTATTTCCGCCACTACATTCGCGATCTCGGACGCGATCTTCAGGCCGGCAATGACTTGGGCCGTCTTCTTCTGGCCCGCGATATTCGCCACGGCGTTCGACCATTCGTTCGGGAACCGGCTGTAATCCGCCTGGCGGTGTTCCATCTCGACTTCCAACTCGTATAGCGTCTGGTTGTACTCGGCCAGCTTGGCCTCCAGGGCGTACCAGCCCTGGATCATCTCCGAGAGGGCCATCTGCAACTCGCCCTGCGCGGGCCGGCGGCCGGTCCAGGACGCCGGCTTGACCTTCAGGCCGCTGTCGCTGATGTAGACCGTTGTGGTGCCGGCCACGGCGTACGTGTTCGGGTCATGGTTCGTCAGGATGAGATAATCCTCGTAATTCACCCCGGTCCACGAGACGCCGGCCGTGAACTGGTAGTCATAGAGTGTCACCTGCATCGGCTGGCCGGTGGGCGCGCTGTGAACCAGGCTCTCGAGATCAAGGATTTGCCAATTGATCAAGTCGGGCCCTGAATAGCCCTGGGGATAGGTCCCGGAGGGCCCGATGTCATCGGGGTACGGATAGCCGTAAATCTCGATCAGCCGGTTGTGGAACTCGGTTTCGTTCTCCGCGAGCTGCTCCTGCAGCTCGTACACGGAGTCGAACTGCTCCCGCATTTTCAGCGTCGTGTTGCGCGCATAGTCGAAGGCGACGCAGGCGTTGTACAGCGCCTGCATAGCCCGGTCGTAGATCTGCTCGAAGTGCGTCTGGCCCTCGTCAATATCCGTCGGGCTGATGTCGAACGGCACCACGTCCCGCGCGACGCCCATCGGGTTCATGCCCCGGTCGGCGTTGTCCATCTGTACCTGGACCTGGTGGAGGCCATTGGCGATCTCGTCGAGCTCGGGCACCGTGGTCCGGTCAATCTTCTGGATGCCCTCGGGCGGCTGGTCCGCCCCGCCGACCTGGGTCATGTTGGTCAGCCGGTCGAGCAGCAGCGAGTTGGCCACGGCCCAGTCGTACAACGCGCCCTGCCCCGCCCGGCTCGCCCAGCCCGCCAGGCCCCACGCCCGGTTCGTGTTCGAATCCCGGTAACCCGGCCACCGGACCGTTTCATCCTCCGAGTACGCCATCCGGTAGGCCCGGTTCACGATCTCCACGCCCGTCCGCGCCTTCGCCGCCGCCCCTTCCGCAAACTTCTGCTCGTCGAAGAAGTCCGTGCTCACCGGCGCGTTGCCCAGCAGCGTCGCCCCCGGCTCCGTGTGCCATGCGAAGTTGGTGTTCGACAGCAGCTCGTAGTAACCCGACAAGGCGCTCAAGTAATGTCCCCACGCGTCGCCGTGCCCCTGCGGGTACAGCCGCTTGGCGTCCTCCGCCGTGATCGTGCCCACCGTGCTCGTCGGCGAGCCGCGGATGTTGTAGCTGTAGGCGTACGCCGCCTCGCCCCCGTTGATCCCCGCGGTGAAGTTCCAGATCAGCCGGTTGTAGATCGGCGAGGTCTCCACCGACGGCTCCAGCGTGTCGTCCCGGCCGCGCAGCAGCGCCAGTTCCTCCTGCAACAGGTTCGGCATCTGGTTCATAAAGCAGAAGAGGCTCGTGGCGTCCGCGCCGTGCTCGTCCTCGTACAGCTCGCGCGGGAAGGCGATGGTTGGGTCCTGGGCGTCGGCGTACGCCTCGTTGCCCAGCAGCATGTACAGGTCCAGCAGCTTGCTCGCGGCGAACAGCAGCGTTTCGTTGTCCCCGCTGTCGCTGATCCCGGCCCGGATGCTGAAGTCCTCGGCGCGGTTGAGCACGGTCCGGTAGACAGGGATCAGCCCCGCCTCGCAGGCGGCCTGGAGGTTGAGCGCGATGTCCCCCTCGTACGGCGCGCCGGCCAGGCTGATCATCGTCGCCCGCGTGTCCACGGAGTTCGCCAGCATGTTTTCCAGGCACTGCTCGAACGGGTTGATCCCGTCCATCACCCGCTGGACCCAGCCGGGAGCGAGGTTGTAGGTCCAGTCGCTCCAGTTCGTGCCGGCCGGCCCGGTCGGATCGATGCGCCGGTACCGCATGGCGAAGTAGTGGTCCGCCAGCGTGAACGGGCTGGCCCCGGCGATCGTCACCTCGTTGGTCGCGGGAATGACATCCGCGCCGTACGCGTTCCAGGTCGCGAAGTTGGTGTTGGGGATCAGGCCGCCCTCGGGCTCCTCCCAGCGCCACTGGAACTCGTAGTCCTCCAGTTGCCCCGCGAAGTCCGGGCTGGCGCGCAGGGTGAGTTGCTCGTCGAGCACGTCCTCGGGCTCGAGCACCTCGATCGCCCCGCTGTACAGTTCGGGCACGACCTGGATGATCTCCAGGCTGATCGGCAGGCCTTCCGGGACCTGCTGGCCGTTGGTGCTGTTGTTGAACGCCAGCGTGACGTAGCCCAGTCCGTTGCTCAACCCCGCGTAGAGCGCCGCGTTGACGTACGGCCCGTTCGGCTGGATCAAGGTCAGACCCTGCGGCAGGGCGTTGACCGCCGCATTCCAGGCCTGGACCGTGTCGGTATCCAGCCCCGCGGCGACGCCCTGCGCCTGCGCCTGTTCATATTCTTCCAGCAGGTTCAGCAGCAGGTAGGCGTCGCCGGTCAGCGGCTGCACGAGCTGACCCTCGATCATCAACTGGCCGTACGAGCCCTCGTCGGGGTCATAGTAGATCCGGTCGTACAACGACGGCGGCAGGCCCGGGAAGCGCACCTTGCTGCTCGTCAGTTCCCGCGCAGCCACGTCGCTTTCGATCATGGTCTGCACGACCTGGTTGCTCAAGTTCGCGCCGTGCTCCACAACGGGATCGAACAGGGTTACCGAGGGGCCCGCGTTGGTCTGCACGGACTGCTGGTAGACCACCTCGACGCTCAACTGATCCCAGATATCCGGCAGCCCGTGCGTCGGCGTGGTCAGCGTCTGCGCGATCTTCAGTTCGGGCACCTCGGCCGGCCAGGAAATCGCGTAGGTCACCGTGACGGGGACGCCAGTGGTGCCGTTGGACTGCGACGGCGTCGGCAGCCACGGCAGCACGGCGCCCACGGCGGGCTGGTTCGACGCGGTGAGGTCCGGGAAGTAGAAGCCGGGCTGAATCTGGTAGGAGAAATGCATGAGCGCGTTGGCGGTCCCGCCGTCGTCGCCCGCGGAGCGCGCCCACCATTCGTCCTTGCGGTCGCGCCAGGCCGGCGGCTCGGTGTCGCTGTAGGTGTTCGCGCAGGGCGGCAGGGCCGCCAGCGGCATGGGCGGCAGGATCGGCAGCCCGGCCTCGAGGGGATACTCGAACCGGTACTGCAGGTTCGTGCGCGCCACGCCGAACAGGGACATCTTCGGCCGCGCGGTGTCGGGATCGAGGTAGTCCACCAGCACGAACGGCGCCGAGCTGGCCGCCGTGTTCAGGTCGTCGCGCAGCGCGTAGGCCACGCCGCCGAGCACCAGGGCGTGCTCCTCGTTCGGGTTGTAGCCGGGCCGCGAGGAATCGTTCTGGTAGTAGATGCTGTCGTCAGCCAGCACGGTGACCGTATCCGCGGGCGCCGGCCGCCCGGGCTGGACCCAGGCCGCCCCCAGGACCGCGCCGTCCAGGTTATTGGTGCCGCCGTCCAGGAGTACCGCGTCGTCGACGCCTCGCTCGAACGGGTAGTACGCCACCAGGTGCTCCTCGGTCCCCTGCAGGCGGGAAAGCCACAGGCCCCCGATATCGCCCGCCGTCCGGGCGACGCTCCAGACCCGCACCTCGGCCACGCGCCCGTCCAGGTGGTTCACGTTCATCGCCGTCGCCGCGCCGATGACAAGGTTGCTGTCGCAGGGGTTGAGCGGGAGCGTGCCGGCGGCCTGCTGGGCGGCCAACCGGCCCCCGAGGTACCCGGCCATCACGCCGCCCACCTCGTAGGTCACGGCCGCATGAATCCATTCCCCGGTGACCAGGGTGCCCCACGTCAGCGTCTGGGCGTTGTGCTCCGCGTCCATGAATACCGCGGTGAGCGAATCGTCCGACGTGCCCAGGCTGAAGCCGGCCGCGCCGACGCCGGTCGAGACCATGGATACGATGGCGCGGCGCCCGGCGATCGAGTCGAGCCGGAACCACGCCTCGACCGTCAGCTCGTTTTCACGCTGGAACAGCGGGCTGTTGGGAACCGCGACGGCATCCGCGACGCCGTCGAAGTCCAGCGCGTCGTCGGTGTCCTCGATCTGGTCGCCGTTGCTGCCCAGGCCGCTGGCGATCACGATCTCGGGCATCCCCGTCGGCCACGCACAGGCGTACTGGCTGACCCACGAAGGATAGTAGACCGTCGGCATGCCGTCCTGCCGGCTCGGATTGGCCCACCAGACCTCCAGCGTGTTCGTGTTGACGGCAAAGACATAGGACTCGGCCTCCGGGTTTTCCTCGGTCGGGTAGTTGTACCGGTTGACGTTGTACCGGTTGCCCAACGGCTCATAGATGTAGCCGGGAAAGGCGGCGTAGTCCGTGTTCGGGTCCACCTGCCCGTAACACCATACCGCGCCGCCGTGCACCGCGCCGTGGTAGCCTCCGGCTTCGTTCAGCACGGTATCCCCCGTGCCCTCGTCGAACGTGTAGTTTGCGATCAGGCCCGCCTGGGAAGCCTGCTGGGTTTCGTACTGGTTGGCCTGGATTTCGCCCTCCGTCAGCGCCCGGCCCCAGATCCGCACCTCGTCCATCCGCCCGTGGAACAGGTTCGTCGGCTGATAGGTCGGCCAATGAATATCCGCGCCCAGGTAGCTGTAGGCCTGGCCCCCGTGATATTCACGGACGAAATTCGTCACGGTCCAAGACCGATCGTCCAGGTAAACGCGGAGCGTGCCGTTCGACGTATCATCGCCGCCCTCGAGCGTCAGCGCCAGGTACTGCCACTGGTTCGACGCCACGACAGCGGGGATCGTGCTGCCCACCCAATGACCGGGCACGTTCTTGTTCCACACCGCAAACCAGAGCCCCGCGCCGGAATGCTCCAGCACAAGAGTCGGGCCCTCGTTGCCTTCGGCATACAGCGTTCCGAAGGACGTCTCGGAGGGATTGATCCACAGGGTCAGCGTCCAGTCGGCCAGTCCGTCCAGCCAGCTCTTGGCCGCGACCACGTAATCGTTGGTCCCATCGAACTTCAGGGCGTGGGCCTCCTCGCCTGCGGGCCGCAGTTCCTCGCCGAT
This sequence comes from Kiritimatiellia bacterium, assembly GCA_018001225.1. Taxonomy (NCBI): domain Bacteria; kingdom Pseudomonadati; phylum Kiritimatiellota; class Kiritimatiellia; species Kiritimatiellia bacterium. The sequence continues at coordinate 91,292 of JAGNIJ010000011.1, forward strand.
GTCCCACGGCGTAGGGGCCAGGTCGAAATAGGTCGAGTCGGTATGCGAAACGGACTGGATCACCTCGAACCAGATGTCGTTGTAGGTTGTGTACTTCATCAGGCAGTAGCCCGGCTGGGTCATCATCAGCGACTTGCCGCTGGCCGAAAGCGCCGCGTGGAGCGCCGGCTCCATGTAGCCCATCAGTTCGCCCGTCAGCTCGGCCGGGACCAGCACGGCCGCGGTGGTCTGCGTGGAGCCGGAAATCACGCGCAACTGGGGATGCCGCGGCCAGTCGCAGGAGTACCAGTCCACCTCGAAGGGCCACAGCACACCCATCAGGCCGGTGTGCCGCCAGTAGATCTCGAGCGACCAGGGCTCGTCCGAGGTCTTCTTGATGGCGTACGCCCAGCCCTGCTTCGGCCCCGCGTGATCGAACCGGTAGGCCGTCTCGTTGATCCCAACGGTGATGTCGGCGTCGAGGTCCGCGTCGCCCTCGACCTCGCTCCAGTACGAATCTTGCGGCAGGAGGCGCGCGCCGATGTCCGCGGTCTGGAAGAGGATGTCCGGCTCCATCACCTGGACGACCTCGATCCCCTTCGGCCGGATCTGTTCCTTGTAGGTGCCGGTCTCGTAGTACTCGAGGATGAACATGCCCTTGATGTTCCGGGCGCGCAGTTGCTTCTGGTCGTCCACCCAGACCCCGCTGACCACGTTCGACGAGTAGTTGGTCACGCCGCCGGACACGTTGGTCGTCGTCTGGTACACCGGCCGGGTCACCTCGCTGCTGTAGTGGATCACCGGGAACAGGCCGTGAAGGCTGACCACGGGCGCGTCGTACGGCGATTCCGTCCAGAACAACCGCACGGGCCGGCCCGTCGGCACCGCGCCGACGAACACCACGATCCCGTTGGTCGCGCCGCTGGTCATGATCCAGTCGATCTCCACATTGTTCGGCTGCGCGGCGATCACCTGCTTTGTCGAGGGCACCCAGAACGCCCCGCCCACGGGGTCCTGGCACTCGAAGTAGGCCGCCGCGTTCTCCCCCACCCGCACGGCCGCGAAGTTCGCCGGCGGCACGTTCGTGTTGGCGCCCGGCGGGGGATCAATGATATCGCCCAGCGCCACGTCCGGCTTGAAGCCTTCCGCCGTCTGGCCGAACGAGGACCAGATCAATTGGAAGGCCGAGTTGGACGGCGCCACGGCGTTCGTGTTGCCCAGCGCGTGGCCCTGGTACAACGCCGTGGAGGCGTTGGTCCGCGCCTCCGACGGCCACACCCCGAAGTAATTCGAGTACGGCCCGCCGGAAGGATTGGGCTCCAGCCAGAGGTTGCGGAAGTCCGTGTCGAGGTTGAAGTCGGAAGAGAACGAGGAACGCGGAACGAGGAACGCGGAACAGACAAAAACGAGGCACAGGGAACGCGGAACGCGGGAAAGAGCCGCCGCCCTGCCGCGCTCCCGCTGGCCGCTTCCGTTCATCGTTCCTCGTTCCTCGTTTCGCGTTCTTTTACTTCACCCGCATGATGTAGCACAGGGCGTGGTACGGCGGCCGGTTCTCATGGGGCTGGTCGTTGCCGGCGTCGCCGGTGTAATACGTGTTGTCCGAATAGCTGACCCACACGTCGGAATACGCGCCATGTCCGCCCCAGGATTCGAATTTCCCCTCCCGGCGCGTGTGACTATGCTTCGGCATCTCGCCCGGCGTGAGCTGGTGGAACGCCTCGCCGCCGGTGGTATTGACGGGGTAATTCAGGCCCGCCCCCACGACGAACCGGTCGCGCAGGTCGGGGGTCGCATGGCCGTAGTACGTGCCCCCGTCGCAAAGGGCCCAACCGTCGGGTATCGCATTGGTGGCACCGTACCAGATGACAATGCCCCCGATCGGAATTGTGCCGTAGCCCGTGATCACGGAGGGAGAGGCCACCGCCAGGTTGTTACTGACCGTCACGGCGCCCGAGACCGTCATGGCCCCGGCAACCTTCAGGCTGTTGCTGATGGTCGTGGCCCCCCAAAAGACGGCGGCGTCATGGACCTGCAGCCCGCCCGCGGTAATCGTCAGGCCCCCGCTCATGGCCGCGGCCCCGTGGGCCTGGAAAACGCCCGAGGTCACCACCAGCCCGTCGTGCATCACCGCCAGGCCGTGCACGTTCAGCCCCCCCGAATTGATGACCAGCCCGTCGTCCACGGTGAACCCCTCCGTCGCCGACGAGGCGTCCGTCGCATGCTGGGCGTGGAAGGTGTACGGCGCGCTGACCAGGCGCTGCCGCGGGCTGATCTCCGTCGGGCTGCCCACGGGCCCCGCGGGTGTCTGCGTGATCATCAGGCCCAGGTACCGGTCCTCCTCCGCGAACGCGTCGCGCAGGTCGGGCACCTGGGGCGCCGGGTTCGTCACCGTCCCGCCGTCGTCCGTCAGCAGGATGTTGAAGATCCCGTCGTCCATGACGTGCAGCGGAAACGTCCGGCCCCATATCAGGTCCGCCGAATTGGTCAGCGTCGGGTGGTCCCAGATCCGAAACGTGATGTGGTAGTACCCGCCCGTGACGGGATTGCCCAGGTTGTCCGTCAGCTTGCCCTGGTAGTTGATCGCCGACGGCACGTCGCCGGAGAACGCGGGAAGCGGAACGAGGATCGCGGAACAGAGCAGGATGATCATCCCGCCGAAACCGCGCCCGTGAAATCGTGTTCTGGTCGTTTTCATAGCCACCTCTCTTCGCTCTCCGGACTGACCACGGATTTCACGGATGGTCGTTCCCATCCGCGTTATCCGCGTCATCCGCGGGCTCTCTCCCTCTTCATTGCAGTTCGTTGATCGTGCTGATCCGCTCGAGATAGAAATCGCCCTCCACCTGGATCGCCTGCGCCCGCAGGCCCGTCAGCGTCTCCCGGTACGTCCCCAGCGCGCTGTCCACGCCCCAGTACGGGTGATGCACCAGGTTCGTCGGCGCCTCCTCGAAATCCAGCGTGATCTCCCGCGTCACCGCGTAGGTCTCCACCGCGTTGGTGTACGCGTTGAAATCCCAGTCCTTGTTGTCGTGCATCGGGTGATAGCGATGCAGGAAGGGATTGGTCGGGTCGTCGTAGTTCACCGTGACCGTTCCCGTCAGCCGATTCGAAAAGGCACCGGTCAGCAGCAGCGGCGGCATCAGCGGGAAGGCCGCCGCGCTGATCCGGTTGGCCTCCTCCGCGTCCCCCGGCACGTCCGCCGCGTCCGCGAACAACGCGTACGTCCCGTTCGTGTGCGGCGCGTTCGTCAGGCTGCTGTCCCACGCCAGCACCACCTGCTGCAGCAACCACGCCTGGCCGAGGCCGTCCACGTGCACGACCAGGCGCATCGTCAGCGGCGCGGAGGTCCGCAGCAGGTTCGTCCCCGTGTAGGCCGGGGCGTTGACCTGGTCCAGGACGGCCGCGCCCACCCACAGGCCTTCGCTTTCGTGGTGGTCATCCAACTCCGCCCCCAGCAGGCCGGCCGGCTTCTCCGCCGTCACCGGCACCCGCACCAGCAGGCTCTGCGCCGTGTCTTCAACCTTGAGAAGGCTTTGGTACAGCGCCCCGTTCGTCCCCACCGGCACGTACGGCGCAAACTCCTGGCGTCGCACCCCGAGGCAGATCGTCCACGCCCCGCCCGCCGCCCCCGCTTGCGACAGCCCCCCCACGGGAAATTCGACCCAT
>JAGNIJ010000012.1:0-22552 GCA_018001225.1 Kiritimatiellia bacterium
ATGATCTGGCCACAACTCGGTCCTATGGCACTCCACAGGCCGGACATAGCTGCATAGCGGATGACATGAATCGACCAGAGATCTCCTGCGGCTACAACAAGCAGTAAAGTTTCAGTCCGACAGTCTCGTAGACGGTGAGACGATAGCGATTGGTATCGGTCCCATGGAGGACGTTCATCCCGGTGATGATGTTGCCGCCGACGGACGCATGGGTGAAGAACCAGCGCAATTGGCCCACCTTGGCCATGATGGACAGCGCGGCGTTCGTGGCCGTGGAGCCGTTGGTGTGATTAATCGTGACACCGGGTGCGGAGTGGCCCGCCACGCCGACGAAAACCACGAGTCCCGCGATCCACGTCCGGAAGCGTTGGATATTGCGCATGCCCGCATGGATACCCCGCCTTGCGCAGGTTGTGCAGCTTACTCGGCGCCGCCGGCTTCCACACGGCGATAGTAGAGCGCCTCGTTCGTGGAGAGAAGGCCTCGATCCAGGAGCGCGCGCAGCCGCGGCATGTCCACGTCGCGGGCGCGGTGTGTCGCCACGGAGGGCGCCGCGACGGGCGCGGCGGCTTCAGGCTCCTCCGCGCGCGGACGAAGCCGGGGAACGAAGTACAGCAGGAACCCGGCCAGCACGGCGAACAGCATCGCCGCGCGCAGTCCCGGAAACGAATACGTACGTGATAACGTACGCATCCGGCACCGGTCGCACAGGATGCAATCCAGTTCGCGGACATGCCGGACCCCGTAGTCGCAGCAGCCGGGCCGGACGGGCGGCCACCAGCGGAAGGTGAGCTTCAGTCCGTTGAGCAGGGCCAGGAAGGCGCCGGCCGGGCAGAGATGGCGGCACCAGAACCGGCGATACGCCACGGACAGGACCAGGACCGTCACGCCCAGGGTGAGAACCGCCGGGCTTCGCAACGGGCTGAAGACGGCGCTCAGCGGATCCCAATCCGCCAGGCCGAGATCGCGGCGCAGGGCATAACCGAGCACGAGGATAAAGAGCAGCCCGTATTTCAGCCACCGCGCGTATCGCCAGGCGGGCTTCTCGGGATCGAATTTCCACGCCCGGGGCCGCAACTCGCCCGCCAATTCCTGCAGCGCGCCGAACGGACACAGCCAGCCGCAGTAGATGTTGCCGAAAGCCGCGACCAGCGCCGGTACGCCGGCGGCGAGCAGGAACGGGATCGTCACGCCGGCCGCCGGCCAGGCGCCCGCGATCGCCGCAAGGACATGCGCGGCCGAGTACTGCATGTTCCAGCGCCAGCCCAGCCAGACCGCCACGAGCAGCAGGAAAAGGCGGCGGAACCATGGCCGGGGGCGGCGTCGCAACACGAGGGCCGTGACGGCGAGGCCGAGAAAGACGGCAGCCTGCTTGTCGAACGGAAATCGGCGGAGACTCCGCTCCGCTTCGGACGGCGACATCTTGAGCACCTGCTGCGAAAACAGGCAACCCGCGGCGCGCAGCGTCTCCAGGACCGCCGTCGAGGTCAGGGTCGCGCCGCTCACACCATCCACGTCCCGGAGAGAGGTCATGTCGAACAGGTTCCGGCCGCGCAGGGACCCGAGCCACGCTTCCGTTGCCTTCTGGTATTGGGGCGTTTCCCGCGCGCGGAGAATCCGCGCGGCCCGCAGCGCACCCTTTGCGTCCACCAGCACGCCCATCGTGATCGGTCCGCCATATCCGGAGACCTGCGGCGCCAGTTGGTCGGTGGTGAACAGGAAGCCTCCGCCCTCCGCCTCCAGATAGGACACCGTTCGCCCATCCGCGAGCCGGGCCTCATTGACAAGCAGGGGCTGGCCCGGAGCGAGGATACCGGCCGCCTCGCGCAGCAGGACGCCGGGCTCGACCCGCCGCGTCCTCTCCCATGTCCATGACACGAACAGCGCGAAGGCGGCCGCGCCCGCCAGGAGATATCCCAGCCGCCGCGCCCAGCGATCCGCCGCATCGCCCGGCGAGGGACCGCGGACCTTGAGGAAATGGGCCGGCACGTTGGCGGCCAGCGCCAAGGCGGTTGCCGACAGCGCGGCGGCCAGGCCGTACAGCGGCAGGATCAGGAGGCCGAGCAGCAGGCCGCCCGCCGAGCCGCCCAGCGTGTCCAGCCATTCCACGGCCGCGCCGGCCGTGGCATCGCCGCGCCCCGCGCGCTTCAGCCGGAAGACCGCGAGCGGGACGTAGAGTCCGCCGAAGAAACCCGCGAGAAAGAACAAGGCGGAAAAAGCGAGCCGGCCCGCGACGGACCCCGCGCAGGCGATCAGCCCGGCGTGCAGCGCGACCGCCAGGGGCAGCAGGCCGGCGGGCTCTCGAGCCAGCCGCACGAGCACGCGCTCGACGGTCCATCCCCCCGCGAACAGCCCGAGCATGAACAACGCGGAGAGCAACCCGAGTTGGAGGTAGATCGACCCGAAGGCGGACTGGTAAAGGAACAGCAGGACCAGGCTGAACGACATCCCGGCCAGGCCTGCCGAGAACACGAGGAAGCCGGCGTCGAAGGCCGATGAAGCCGCCACGGGCCTTCCCCGCAGCCGGTAGGCGAATCGAAGCGCGCCGTACAACAGCCACGGCAGCAGGAGCAGCCACGGCCCCATGACCGACAGCGCGCGGACCGCCGCGGCTGTATCCCGCGCCAGGCCGCCTTGCAGTCCGGCCACGAGCAGGGCGAACAGCAGCGCCCGGGGCCGCGCGTCGGTGTTCAGCAGCCAGCCCGGCGGCGCGCGCTCCGCGGCCTGCCGGTAGGCGGCCCGTTGGAACTCGATCCGGTCCGCGGGAAACGCCGACAGCAGCCGTTCGGGGAGGCACACCTTCCCGACCCCGGGAATGGACGCAAGCCGATCCCGGGCGGCCGCGGGCGAATCCACGAGTTCGGCCCCGACGGAGGCGAACAACCAGCTCTCGCCGCCGGGCTGCAGGGCGTTCGTCGGAAATACCGACTCGACCGTGGCCAGCACCGAGGCGCCCAGGTTGACCAGTTCGCCGCCGAGGTAATTCTCCCCGCCGGAAAAGCGAATCGCCGCCACGCCGGCCGCCGGATCGAGCCGGTCGCGGAGCCGCCGGTAGAACTCCCGCGTGCCGTACCGGTTTAGCGAGAGCGTTGTCGTGTCAGGCAGGTTCAGCACCGCCAGGTCGTAGCGGGCCTCGTCGCCCTCGAGGAATCGGCGCGGGTCGGCCGCGGGCATCCGCAGCCGGGCATCCCGGCCATGGTACTCCTGCGGCAGGACGCCGAGCAGCCGGGTGGGATAGTCCGGGTCGGGATGCAGCCAGGTCACCGATTCGACCTGCTCCAATTGCAGGAACCGTTCGCAGAGCGAGTATCCGCCGCCCACCACCAGGATGCGTCTCGCGGCCGGCGCCTGGGCCAGGCCCAGCGCGGCGATCTCGCCGGCGTGCTCCTCGTCCGGGATGCTCTCGACCACGGACTCCCAGGCGCGGACGACGAACTGCCCGGCGTATTCGCCGCAGAGGTAGGTCGCTTGCGGGGTGACGAACCGGCCGCGAAACGAATCGGCGGGGAGCATGCGCGACCACATCGCTCGGTCGCTTCGCTGCCGCCAGGCCCGGTCCGCCCGCCACGCGAGGGCGGCCGCGAGCAGCAGGAGCGGGAGAAGCGCCGCCCGCCTCCGTCCCGCCAGCGGCGCCGCGGCCGGCAGCAGGGCTGCCGCGAGGAAGACCGTTTCCGAAGACCAGCCCGCCGCCAGCGCCGCCGTGACGGCGACGCCGCCCGCCGCGCCGCCGAGCGCCTCGAAGAAGTAGACCCGGGCCGGCGGCAGCCCGCCCGCGTCCGCGAGCCAGGCGCACGCGAGCGTGAAGAGCAGCCCGGTGACGAAGCTCACCGGCGCATTCGCCGCCATGGCCGCGGGCAGCATCTTCGCGAGGGGGAACAGCTCGTAGGGTTCGACGCCGGCCAGCGCCCGCGCGTGGCGCACCAGGTGCCACTGGGCAAGGTACGCCGGGATGTAGAGCAGCGGGAGCCACTCGAACACCGCGGTCAGACGCGGCCGCCGGCCGCCCGCCCGCGCCGCGAGCGCCCCGGCGCCCGCCCACAGGAGCCACGAGCTGAAGAACACACCCATGCCGAGTTCATTCCCCTCGAACACGGAGAAGAACTCGCGGAAAAGGAGCGACTGCGCGGCGAGGGCGAAGAAGCCGAGGCTGAAGACCACGGCCAGCCGATTCCCTCCGCGCACGCCACCGTTCACATCTTTTCCTCGCCGAACACGACCGCCTCGAACACCTTGTAACTCGCGCCCTCGCGCCAGGCGTCCGGAGGCAGGCCGGCCTTCATGGAGAGATGGGTCAGCGTCTCCTCGATCCCCCACCCCTGCTCCGGCGCGACCTGCGGCAGGAACACCGCCGAACGACCGCCCTTGGACAGGATCATGCCGTGCCGTCCGATCACGATGTCGCGCCAGGACTTCACGTCCGCCGGCGGGGTCAGCACGGAGATCTCGACGTGCAGGCCGGGCAGCTCGTCGGCGGTCACGGGATTGAACCGGTAGTCGTTCACGGCGGCGTTGACCGCCTGCTCGATGATCGCCTGGTAGACCGGCCGGCGGGGCACGATCTCGCCGATGCACCCGCGCAGGTCGCCGCGCTTGTGGAGCGTGACGAAGGCGCCGGCCACCTGCTGCATGTTGGAGCTGACGACGAGCCCCAGCTCCTCGGGCTTCGGCGGACGGCCGCGCTCCAGGTAATGCTGGATCGTGCCGCGAGCCAGCTTGAGCAACGCCTGCTGGTCATCGGCCGTCAGCGTAAATTCGGACGCGGGCTTGGGCATGGGTTCCTCCTTTTTCCAGCGGCCGGTGAAGGCCAGGCTGACGTAGCTCACCGAATTTCCGAAATCGCCGGTGACCCGGCCGGAGGTGTCATACTTCAGCAGGTGCGCCTCGGCCTGCGCCGGCAGCAGGGCCAGCAGAATGGCGACCGGGTCCCGGCCGCAGATCGTCGCGCCGGTCTCTTCGCAGTAGGCGCGGAAACCGGCGACGTCTTTCATCCGGATCAGGTCCACCGCGCCCATGTCGAGTTTTTCAAGATTCAGCTCCACGTTGTCGCGGAACGGGAGGTATCCGTAGTTCGGCCCGTAATGGGTGAAATCCGTGCTGGCGATCACCAGCGTGTGCTCGTCCACCAAGGCCCGAAGCGCTTCCGCCGCGCCGCGAATCGCAGGTTCGTCGAGTTGGCCGACTACCAGGGGAACCAACTGGAACCCGGCCAGCGCCTTCTGCAGGAACGGCACCTGGATCTGGGCGCTGTGCTCGCCGGCGTGGGCTTCCGGGATGACGCGGAAATAGGGCGACGCGCCCAGCGCCTTCATGAAATCCAGGTCCAGCGGCACCTCGCCCAGCGGCGTGGAGAAATGCGTGGCGTCGGGCATCGCGACCAGGTTGCGCATGGGCACGCGGTGACTGGGTCCCATCACCACGACGCGCGTGTACGGCCGGCCGGCGATCTGCCGCGCGCCGAACCCGGCAGCCGGACCGGAGAAACGGTAGCCCGCGTGCGGCTGGATCAGCGCCATCACGTTGTCCAGGATGGGCGCATCGGCCCGGTCCATGTAATCCTGCAATTCGCGCGAAAGCGCGGCCGGGTCCGCCGTGAACCACGAGCCGGCCAGGTGGGTGGGCACTATGCGCTTGTCCGGCGCGGAATTCGTCGTCTCGGCCCGACCGCACGAGGCGGTGCCGAGGGCCAGGATCAGCAACACCGCGACGCGGCCTCGTCCAAGCAGCGACATGTGTACTCCCTTCGAAAAGTTAACAAATCCGAGGGCGATGATCAACCCGCCCAGGGGCCGGGTTGCCGGACGCGAGATTCGTCCAGCGCGCGCAGGGGGCCCGGGTAGCGCCGCGCGCGCCAGGCCCGGACCACGCGCACGGGCGACGCGCGGCGAAGCAGGCCTAAGCCGACGGCCGCCAGCGCGGCGGTCGCGGCCAGCATCACCTGGAGGAATCGGCGCCGCCTTATTTCCATACGCCGTATACCTCCCGCCCGCAATCGGGACAACGCCCGTCGCGCAGGCGGTTCGAGAGGATCACGTACCGGTCGCGCCGGATCAGCGCGGCCCCGCAGCCGGGACAGAACGTGGTCTCGCCGTCCCGGGTCGGCAGATTGCCGACGTACACGTGCTTCAGGCCTTCCGCCCGGGCCAGCTCGCGGGCCCGCACGAGGGTGTCCTCCGGCGTCGGCGGCAGGTGCCGCATCTGGTAGTGCGGGAAGAACCGCGAGAAATGCAGCGGCGTTTCCGGGCCGAGATTCTCCTTCACCCAGCGCGCCAGCGGGACCAGGTCCGCGTCGCTGTCGTTGAGCGTCGGGATGATCAGGTTGGTGACCTCGACCTCCACGCCGAGCGACTTGGCCAGCACGAGCGCGTCGAGCACGGGCGGCAGCGTGCCGTCGCAGACGGTCCGGTAAAAACTGTCCGACATCGCCTTGAGGTCGATGTTCGCGGCGTCCACGTAGCGGCACAGCTCGCGCATCGGCTCCGGGTTGATGTACCCCGCGGTCACGAGCACGTTACGCAGGCCCGCCTCGCGACAGAGGCGGCAACTGTCCAGCGCGTACTCGTAGTACGCGGCGGGATCGGTATAGGTGTAGGCCACCGAGAGGCAGTGGGTGCGCCGCGCGAGCGGGGGGATGCCTTCCGGCGGCAGGGGCGCGGCCTCGACTTCCTCGGGATTGCGCTGCGAGATTTCCCAGTTCTGGCAGTTCTTGCAGTGCAGGTTGCAACCGACGGTCGCCAGGGACAGGATGCCCGTGCCCGGCAGGAAATGGAACAGCGGCTTTTTCTCCATCGGGTCCACGTGGACGGACGCGGGGAATCCGTACGTCACCGCGCAGAGCTTCCCGTCCAGGTTCACGCGGATGCGGCAATCCCCGCTCTGGCCGGGCCCGATGACGCAGCCCTTCGGGCAGAGTTCGCACTGGATCAGACCGCCGCTCATCCTGCGTTCATTGTCCGCCCGAGCGCCGGACGTGTCAAACCAGCTCGGCGAAGACGGCGTCGCTGACGGCCAGCCCTTTTTCCGTCAGGCGCAGCCGGTCATCTTCTTCCTCCAGCATGCCCAGCCGCGCGAGCCAGGCGATCTCCCCGCCCCGCAGCGCGTGGTAGTCGAAGCCGGTCTCCCGGCGAAACGCTGCACGCTCCACGCCGTCGAGCCGGCGCAGGCCGAAGACCAGCGCCTCTCGCGCCCGCGCCGCCGGCTCCAACGCCTCCTCGAACTCGCGCGGCGCGCCGGCGGCCCAGTCCTCCACGCGGCGCGCGTTCGCCCAGCGCCGCCCCGCCCAGTGCGAATGCGCCGCCGGGCCGAGCCCGAGGTATTCGCCCGGCCCCCAGTACAGCAGGTTGTGCCGGCACTCATGCCCGGGCCGCGCGTAGTTGGATATTTCATAGTGGTGAAAGCCCGCGCCCTTCAGCGTCTCGCGGACGACCCGGTACTGGCGAAGTTGTTCGCCGTCATCGATTTCCGCAACCTCCCCCGCGTCGCGCCGCCGCGCCAGCGGGGTGCCGTCCTCAAACGTCAGGCCGTACACCGACAGGTGTTCCGGACCGAGCGCGAGCGCCCGCTCCAGGTCGCGCTCGATCACGCCGCCCGGCACGGCGAACATCAGGTCCAGCCCCAGGTTGTCGAATCCTTCCGCGCGCAACAGGCGCACGCTCTCCTCGGCCTGCCGCGCGGTATGAAGGCGCCCCAGAAACTTCAGGATTCCATCTTCGAACGACTGCACGCCGAGCGACACCCGGTTGACCCCGGCGCGCCGCAGCGTCCGGATCTTCTCCGCGTCCAGCGTGCCGGGATTGGCCTCGCAGGTCCACTCGGTCACGCGGCTCAAATCCAGGGCGCCGGCAAGCGTTTCGAACAGGCGCCCGAGTTCGGCGACGGACAATACGGTCGGCGTCCCGCCGCCGATGAACACCGTCTCCGGCGCGAAGCCCTCGGGCAGCCCGGCGCACTCCCGCTCCAGCGCCCGCAGGTACTCCTCCGCCGCCGGACCGCCGAGGGGCACGGAATAGAAGTCGCAGTACGCGCATTTCCGGGCGCAGAACGGAACGTGAATGTAGAGGCCGGGCATAATGTTCTCGCCTTGGAGGCGGGCCGCCCCCGGCCCGCGGATTGCATTTTGCGCCGCGGGGGCGCGACGCCTCCATTTTTTCAATGACTGGAAAAATTTCCGCCATTTTTTCCAATGTTTGGAAAACTTGCACCCTATTTTTTCCAAACATTGGAAAACTCCCGCCGCATTTTTCCAATGTCTGGAAAATCCGCGGTTCCTGTCTTCGGGTTTGACCCCTCGCCGGAAACCCATCACACTGGCCGGGCTATGCGGATGGAAAACGCCCAAATCCTGGAACATGGCGACATCCAGGGCGGTTACAAGCGGCTGGTGCTGCGGGCGCCCGGCATCGCGCCGGAGGTGCGCCCGGGCCAGTTCGTGCACCTGCGCGTGCCCCACCTCGAGGCGGCGGTCCTGCGCCGCCCGTTCAGCGTTTTCGACACCCGCGACGGCGCGCTGGCCATCCTTTACAAGGACGCCGGACACGGCACGGCCGTGCTGAAAAGCGCGGCGCCGGGCGAGACGATCAGCCTGATTGGCCCGCTCGGCCGCGGTTTTCCCGTCGACGCGGGCGGCCGGACGCCGGTGCTGATCGCGGGCGGCTACGGCATGGCCGCGCTCCACCTGCTGGCCTGGGCGCTGCCGCAGCCGGGCGTCGCGTTTTTCGGCGGCAAGACGGCGGAGGACATCCTCTGTGTGGACGAGTTCAGGGCGCTCGGATGGGACGTCGTGATCGCCACCGAGGACGGAAGCCTCGGGGAACGCGGGCTGGTGACGGGTCCGCTGGACGCCTGGATGAAGAATCCGCCGCCCGAGGGCGTCGAAGGGTTCGCCTGCGGGCCGATGGGCATGCTGCAGGCCATCGGCGAACGGGCGATGGCGGGCGGATGGAAAGCCTGGCTGTCGCTGGACCGGCACATGGGTTGCGGCGTCGGCGCGTGCCTGACCTGCGTGCAAAAGATCCGGACACCGGACGGCGGCTGGACCTGGCAGCGGGTGTGCCGCGAGGGGCCGGTGTTCGAGAGCCGGGAGATTGTTTGGGAGGAACCGTAGGGGCGCCGCTTGTCGGCGCCCGCGGGCATCGCAATGGGCGGGCGTCGCAAGCGACGCCCCTACAGGAAATTGCATGAGTATTGATTTATCGGTGAATATCGGCGGGATCCGGATGAAGAATCCGGTGATGGTCGCGTCGGGGACGTTCGGGTACGGGCCGGAGTACGCGGAACTCGTGGACCTGGACCGCCTCGGCGCGATCGTGGTGAAAGGCATCTCGCCGAAACCGGTGTCGGGCAACCGGCCGATGCGCACGGCGGAGACCGTCGGCGGCCTGATCAACGCGATCGGCCTGCAGAACCCGGGGATCGAAGGCTTCCTTCGCGACGACCTGCCCTTCCTGCGGCGGCACGAGGTGCCGGTGATCGTGAACATCTGGGGCCGCACGGTCGAGGAGTACGAGGACGTCGCGGCGGGCTTCGACGGCGCGGAGGGCATCGCGGGCCTCGAGGTGAACGTGTCCTGCCCGAACATCAAGGAAGGGAGCGGCCTCTTCGGCGCCGACCCGGCGCTGTTCCGCCGCGTGGTCTCGGCGGTGCGCGCGAAGACGCGCCGGCCCCTGATCGTCAAGCTGGCCCCGGATATTTCCCGCATCGCGCTGTTCGCGAAGGCCGCGGAGGAGTGCGGCGCGGACGCGATCTCGCTGATCAACTCGATCCCGGCGATGGCGATCGACATCGAGACGCGCCGCCCGAAGTTGGGGAACGTGACGGGGGGCCTGTCCGGCCCGGCGATCAAGCCCATTGCGCTGAAGATGGTCTGGGAGGCGGCGCGCGCGGTGAAGATACCGGTGATCGGCATCGGCGGCATCGCGGGCGCGGCGGATGCGCTCGAGTTCCTGCTGGCCGGCGCGGCGGCGGTGGCGGTGGGCACGGCCACGTTTCTGAACCCGGCGGCCGCGATCGAGATCGCCGAAGGGATCGGCGCGTACCTGGCGCGGCACGGGCTGGAATGCATGAAGGACCTGACAGGAGGATGGCGCGCATGATTCGCAGACGACCCCTGCTTTTCTGGCTCCTGCTCGCGGCGGCGCTGGGCGCCGCCGCGTGGTGGGTGCTGTACACGCCCTACCGGCCGGAACACATGTACCGGGCGCTGCCGGCGCAGACCGCGTTTGTCAGCGTGCACCGCGATCTGTCGGGACGGTGGGACGAGGTGCATCGCAACCCGCTGATCCAAACCCTGTTCCTGGCGCTCGGCGTCGAGCCCGAGGACCTGCAATCCCTGTCGGAGGATCCCGCGACGCGCCAGTGGCTGGACCTGCTGGCCGCGGACGAGGCGCTGGTCGCCTTCGTGCCCTCGCTGGGCAACCCGGGCGAACCGGCCTGGCTGATCGTTACCTGGCTGGGCGCCAAAAGCCAGCGTCTGCGGTGGAACCTGCACTGGGCGAAGATCAAGGAACTGACGCCCCATCCGCCCTACCGCGGCTGGCCGTCCTGGACGCTCGACACCGAGAAAGAGGGCGAGCCGAAGCTGACCTTCGCCCTGGTCGAGGGCATGGGCATCGGCGTCTTTTCCAAGGATCCGCGCCTGCTGAACGAGGTGCTGGACGCCCTGGACGGGGTGCAGCCGTCGCTCGACCGGCGCCCGGAATTCCCGGGGCGCACGGGCATCTGGTGCCGGGATCCGCGAGCCCCCGACCGGGGGTGGGTGAACCCGGAGGCCTGGGACGCCGCCGTCACCTCACCGGTCGGGCCGGTGACGTACGAATGGAGCGAGTTGCAGTCGGGACAACTGCGCGGACTGGTCACCGGCCGCGATCCGTTCGCGGTGGAATTTTCGCGCGCGCCCCAGTTGAAGACCGCGGGACTGGACCGCCTGCTGGGCGACCTGCCGCAAGGGGTGGCGCTGCTCTCCCCCGCACTGGCCCTGCCGTACATGGAGCAGCCGAACCGGGCGGCCTGGCTCCGGCTGCTGGCGGAGGTCATCCGCCTTGAAAAGGCCGGCGTCATCGCGGTCGGCCTGGTCGGCGACGAGTACAGCGGCCGGCTGAAGGGCATCAAGCTGCCGACGCTCGTGACCGGGATCCCGGTGGGCGACGAAGCGCGGGCGGCGGCCTGGCTGCGCGAGGCGTTCGACCGCCTGAATGCCCGCTACCGCTGGGGGCTGGTCCCGCGCGAGGTTTCCGCGGGCCGCGGCCGCATGACGATCGTCGAGGGCACGTCCACCAACTTCCTCTCCAGCCTGCCGCCCGCCGAGTGCCCCGCCTACCTGCTGCGCGGCGGCTGGCTGCTGCTCGCGAGCAACTCCGAGGGCCTGGGGCGGCTGGCCGAGCGGTTCGACGGCCTGCCCACCAACCGGCCCGCGGCGGTCGCCTGGGCCGGCGACCTGGCCGCGGAACCCGCGCCGGCCTATCTCTGGCTCGACCTCGCGCGCGCCGCCAAGACCCTGCGCACCGCCATTTCAACCTATTCCCTGAAGCTGCTCTTCGAGGATCCCTCCGGCTCGCAGGAGACGCGGCAGAAGCTGAACGAAGCCAAGGCATGGATCGATTCGCTCGTCCCGTTGAACCGGGCGCGGTTCTGGATGCGCTCGGACGGCACGCGCATGGAAATCAGCTACAAACTGGGCAGGGCGCCATGAGGACCCTCTGGAACCGGATCGGTGTCTCGCTGGCCACGGGCCTCGGGCTGGGCTACAGCCCCTTCGCGCCGGGCACCGTCGGCTCGGTCTGGGGCGTCCTGATCGTGATCCTGCTCTACCCCGCCTTGCCTTGGCCGCGCCAGGCCCTTTTGTCGCTGGGTTTGTCGCTCGTCGCGATCCCGATCTGCGACGTCGCGGAACGGCACTTCGGCAAAAAAGACCCGCACTGCATCGTGGCGGACGAATACCTGACCTTCCCGATCTCGATGATCGGCCTGCCGGTCTCGTGGAGCACGTGGTGGATCCTGCCGATCGCGTTCTGCAGCAACCGGTTCTTCGACATCGTCAAGCTCCCGCCCGCGAACCAGTTGCAGCGGCTGCGCGGCGGGCTCGGGATTGTCATCGACGATGTCTTTGCCGCGCTGTACAGCCTGGCAGCCAACCACGCGGCCTATTACGTTCTTAGCCGCTGGCTTTCCTGATGCCTGCGGCGAGCGGATTCATACCAGGTACGGGTGAGAGGCGGTACGAACGGCGTCGCAGAGCTCCGCCCTCCAGTGGCAGGAATCATGGAGGGGCGAGCTCCTGCGAGCCCGAAATCTACCCGCCTTCACCCAGATTTGGTATCAGTCACCGGAAAACCCGCGGGCAGAGCGGGCTTGCTTGATCGCCGAGTGATGCCGCTTGTCCGCCAGCATCCGCTCCTTCTGGCGGCGGGAGCGGCGGCGCTTCTGGCGGCGGATCTTCTCGATGGCCTGCTGCCGCGCGCTTTTCGCGCCCAGGATTTTTTCCTCCAGGCGGTCGCAGAGTTCCCGGCGGGCCAGGTACCGGTTCAACGCCTGCGAACGTTCCCGCCCGCACTTGATCTCGATGCCGCTCGGCCGGTGCCGCAACCACACGGTCGAGCTGGTCTTGTTGATCTTCTGTCCGCCCGGTCCCGAGCCGCGGATGAACTGTTCGTCCAGATCGCTCTCGCGCACGCCCAGCTTCGCCATGCGCAGGGACAGTTGGTCGGATTTGGGCTTGGAGAGCATGGGGAGGGTTCAGCTGGTCAGGTCCTGGTAATAGCGGTCGATTTCGCGCTCGCGCTCGAAGATGGTCAGGATCAGCGCGGCGCGGATCCACATGCCGTTGCGGACCTGGCGCCAGTAGACCGCGCGGGGATCGGAATCCACGCCGGGCTCGATCTCCCGTCGGCGCGGCAGCGGGTGCATGATCACGGCCTCGGGCCGGAGCCGGGCCAGGTCGGCCACGCGGAAATGGAACCGGCTGGTGTCCAGATCCCGGCTCTCGTGCGCCGTGTCCCACTCGTCCTGGATGCGCGTCATGTAGATCGCGTCCACCTCGGGGATCACGGCCTGCAGGTCGGAGGACAACTCGTACGCCATGCCCGCCCGGTCCAGCTCCGCCAGGATATCCGGGCCGATCTGGAGGGAGGGCGGCGCCACAAAGTACTGCTTTACGCCCGGGTACAGGGTCAGCAGCCAGGCCAGCGACCGCACGGTCCGCCCGCGCGCAAGATCGCCGACGAACGCGATCTTCTTCTGCTCGATCCCTCCCCGGTTCTCGAAGCTGCGCTGGAGCGTGTAGATGTCCAGCAGGGCCTGGGTCGGGTGCTGATCCTTGCCCGAACCGGCGTTGATGACGGGAACCGGCCGGTCGGTGTTGGAGAGCAGCCAGGCGATGCGCTCCGCGAAGCCGCCCGCCGGGTGGCGCATGATGATGATGTCGAAGAACGAGCTGAACGTGCGGATCGAATCCTCGGGCGACTCGCCCTTGATCTCGCTCGAGGTCGTCGTGTCGCGGACCTCGGCCGGGTTGAGGCCGAGCAACTGGCAGGCCGCGTAAAAGGACAGGAACGTGCGGGTCGAAGGCTGGGCGAAGTAGAGCATCGCGCGCTTCTCGCAGAGCAGGTCCTGGAGGAACAGCACCCCGCCGCGGGTCTTGGCGATGCGGCGCACCTGGGTGGCCAGGTCGCACAACCCGTCCAGCAGCGGACGCGTGAATTGCTGGGCGATCAGGGCGTGATACGGCCGGCCGTCGCGCAGGAAATACGGCCCCTTCTCCGACGGATCGAGGGGATGGAAGGCCTCCCAGGCTATTTTCTTCAGCGGATTGTCCCGGTACAGCTTGCCCATGCCCACCTCCGCGCCGGCTTCACGATGCCACGGTCAAGCCGCGACAGTACCCGGCGGAAGAAAGAAAGAAAAGACGGAAACCGCGGGAGCGACGCCGGGAGACGAAGGCGTCAGGGGATGGAATCTTCAGGGTGGTGATGCCCGAACCGGATCATCCAGTCCACGCTCGCCCGCTCCCACCCGATATCGTGGCCGGCTTTCTCGCTCTCGTACCACTTGTGGAGCTGGATTTCCTGCTTGATGCACTCCCATCGGCGGAAAAGGCGGGTGTTGCGGACCCATTGGTCAGCCGAGCAGTCCGGTACAACTCTTGAAGCGCTTCTGCTCATTGCCGGCTCCGTTGGCATAGCATCAACCGGCTAAATGTTAATCTTTTATTGAATTTTGTCAATATCCCGGAGATTCAGGGGAAACCTGCGCCGGCATTATCGGGCGGGGACATTGCTATTCATTCTATATAAACGTATTACAACTTCGGATTTCACTCGGCATAGCAAATAAATCCCTTCAAATACTCGCTTTCCGCGAAGTGAGTCAGACCTGGATGGTCGGCGGGCTGCGACAGGCGCTCGTTGATCCGGACACGCCGGCCGGAGTCCGCTTCCGCCCAGCCCAGCATCGTGCGAAACGCTTCCATGGAGACGAGGCCGGAACAGGAGAAGGTCGCCAGGACACCGCCCGGCGACAGGAGCTTGAGCGCGAGCAGGTTGATGTCCTTGTACGCGCGCAGGCCTTTTTCCAGTTGGGCCTGGCTCGCCACGAAGCGCGGCGGGTCGAGAATGATGAGGTCGAACCGCTCGCCGGCATCCCGGTAGCGGCGCAGGGCCTCGGGCACGTCCGCCTCCCGGTATTCGACGGGCACGGTCGTCCCGTTGAGCCGATGCTGCTCGCGGGCCAGTTCCAGCGCCGGCGCGGAGCGGTCCAGCCCGACGATCGCGGAAGCCCCGGCCGCCGCCGCATACACTTCGAAAGCTCCGGTGTAGCAATAGGCGCTCAAGACCCGCCGCCCCCGCGCATAGGCCGCCACCCGCAACCGGTTCTCCCGCTGGTCGAGGAAGAAGCCGGTCTTCTGTCCGCCCGCGACGTCCACGGCAAACGCCAAGCCGTTCTCCCGGATCACCACCCGTTCCGCCGCGGGCGGGCGCGGCGACACCAGCCCCCCGAGATCCAGATGCTCGCGCGCGACGGCATCCGGCTCGATCCGCACATGCAGGGCCAGCCCCGTCCGCCCGGCCAGGTACTCGAGCAGGGGCGGCAGGTGCGGCGCCAGCGCGGCGGCGCCCACCTGCACGGACAGGACCTCGGCGTAGCGGTCGACGATCAGGCCCGAGAGCCCATCCGACTCCGAAAACACCATGCGCCAGGCATTGGTCCGATCGTCCGCAGCACCGAACAACCGCTCGCGCATCGCGAGCGCGGCATCGAGCCGCGCCCGGAAGAAGTCGGCATCGATGGCTTGTGACGCATCCCTCGTGTAGATGCGTACTTGCAGCATCGCGCCGGGATTCAACAACCCCCGCGCCAGCCAGGCGCCGTCGTGGGCGTGAACCTCCGCCACGCTGCCGGGCGCCGCACGGCCCTGAATGGAATCCACAGCCCCGGAAAAAATCCAGGGATGCCCGCGCCGCACGGGCTTTTCGCGGCCCGGTTTCAGGCGGACGGTGACCGGCTCTGGCAGCGGATCGCCCACGCGCCCATCATAGCGAGAACCCGGCGGCGCGCAATCAGGGCTTTTCGACCTTGATCCGGTAGAAGCGCGGGCCGCCGGCCGGCAGGAATCCCGTGGTGTCCGCGGACCCGTCGTCCACGAACACGAAGACCGAAGGCGAAGGCCCGGTTTCCGTCCACGTGCCAATCCCCTGGGCGGGATTGCCAAAGGCGAGCCACTCGTCACCCAGGACGTCCACATAGTAAATGGTGTATTTCCGTCCCGGCACGGTATGAATGGGAATCTGGATCGCGCCCGCTGTCCCGGCGGCCGGCGAGTCCACCGCGAAGAGAGAGCCTTCGTCCGTCGGCAGCGTGCCGGCGATGTACTCGTCCAGGTTGCTCAACTCGTCGCCGTCCCAGTCGCCGGCCGGCGGATTGGTCAGCGAGGCGAAGCTGTTCCACTCCCAGTCGTCCGGCATGCCGTCGTCGTCGGAATCGAACGGCACGACGATCTGCGTGGCGTTGGTCACGATGCTGTTCGTCGCGCCCTGCCCGTCGTCGGCGACGAAGACCACGGCCTGCGTGGTCCCGGCCAGTTCGGCCGGCAGCGCGGTCCACGCGAACACGCCCGCCGTGAACGCCGCGCCGGACGGCTTCACGGTGTTGGTCAGGGTCACCGCGTTGCCGTTGCCATCGGAGGCCGTCACGCTGAAATTGGTCGCCGCCCCGACGGCCAGCCAGTGCGGACCCGGCAGGCTGATGGAAGGCGCCGCGTTGGTGGAGACCTCCTCCAGTTTGAGGTACTGAACGAGGGCTCCATCGTCGGTGATGGCCCCGCCCGTATCGGCGGGCAGGTTCACCCAAATGCCGTCGTTTAAGAGGGATGCGCCCGTCCGCGGCCACCCGCTCGTCAGCACCTGGTCCGGGTTGTTCGAGGCCAGGTTGCGCACGTTGTAAGTCTTGCCGGTATCCAGGCCCAGCAGGG
Source organism: Kiritimatiellia bacterium (assembly GCA_018001225.1). Lineage (NCBI taxonomy): Bacteria > Pseudomonadati > Kiritimatiellota > Kiritimatiellia > Kiritimatiellia bacterium. The sequence continues at coordinate 16,457 of JAGNIJ010000012.1, forward strand.
CCCACGCGGGCTGCAGGTTGTACGTGGCGCTGGCCCCGGTGTGCGCCTCTCCATGCCGGAGCAGCAGCGAAAAGGCGAGGACCACATCGGAGGTGGATGGCGGCGCGTTGGCGGCCTGGTACTTGGCCACGGCCAGGATGCGGGCCTCGTCGCCGCCGCCGACCTTGGAGAGGAAGTAGCGGTTGTGGCTGCGCAGGGCGGGGCTCAACCGGCGCGCGCGGTTGACCTTGCCGTACCACTCCGCGAGGCCGCCGCTGTTCGGCGGCGGGTTCGACCACACGGTGAGCTGGTTCCATTTCTTGAAATGCGGGATGTACTTGCCGAAGTTTTCCTCGTGGTCCTCGCGGAACCCGTCGTAGTACCACGTGCCGCCCGGGTCGGAGGCGTTGTAATTCTGGATGCCCTGCTCCTGGCCGTAGAAGAGCATCGGCACGCCGTCCACGGTCGAGAGCGCCCCGTAGCGCGTGGCGACGAGCCAGCCGTCGTTGTCCGGCAGGACCTCGTCGTGGCTGGTCAGGTTCAGCAGGACCAGCCCCTGCCCGTACGAGGTGCGCCGGTTCTCGATGGCGCTCCGCACGTCCCACGAGTCGTTGATGTGCGACTGGGTGAACTGGAAGACCAGGTTCTCGTTGAGGATGTCGAAGTGCCGGTTCGAGCGGTAGCCGGGGTTGCCGCCGTCGAGCGTTTCGGCCATGAAGATGAAATTCCATTTGAACTTGCGCGTGCGGTTGATGATGTACTCCCAGCACTGGGGCGGCAGGCCCTGGCCGAAATCGCAGCGCAGGCCGTCGATGCCCTTGTCGTCCGTCGCCGCGTCGTACGTGTTGGTCCCGGGGTGGCCGGTTTTCCGGATCCAGTACTCGGGATAATAGGCGAAGAGCTTCCAGAGCTGAATGTTGGCGGAGGTCAAGCCGGCGAAGTCCATCCAGTCGCTCTCGCTGTTGTAGTCGCTGTTATTCTCGGGATTGTGTCGAACGAGCGCGGAGTACCGGCCGAAGAAGAGGTCGGCCGTGTCGAACCACTTGCCGAAATCGCCCCGGTCGGGCGCGGTGGCGAAGTCGTTGGTGCCCGCGTTGGTATAGTAGGTCGCCGGCAGGCCGTAATCCGTGAGCAGCGAGTACCAGCCCGGCTGGGTGCTGCCCATGCGCGCGTCGGGACCGGCGGCGAACCCGAGATCCACGGCCCCCTGACCCACCTCGGCATCCCACGAGGTGTGGTTGAACACCCCGTCGAGCATGACGTGGACCCGCCCCGTCGCGCCGGTGTGGGCGTCCGCCCGGCCCACGAAGTTCGTGAACTCGGCCAGCGCGCCGGCCTCCGTGCCGTCGGCGCCGAACCACTTCGACACGGCAAAGTAGTCGCGCGTGGAGTACGGGCTGCCCGGCGTGAGCCCGTCGCCCCGCTCGATCGCGTTCGGGTGGATCGGCTGGAACCAGAGGCAGTTGGCGCCGACCGTGTCGAGGTATTCCAGGTTGAACCGGTCGAAGCCGTCCGTGTCGCCCTGCGCCGCGCTCAACAGGTCCGCGAACGTGCTGCGCCCGGCCTCGCTGTTCCACGTGGCCTCCACGGTCAAGGCGTTCAGCTCGTACATCCGCAGATCGAGCGCCTTGCGGGGGGAGATGACGATGGCATGGTCCCGGCGGTCGCCGTCCGTGTACCACCACCAGTTCGTCGCCGCCGCGCCGACGAGGCGGTAGCGTGCGGTCAGACGGTACGCGCCGGTCCGGCTGACCGTGCCCGTCCAGACATACTGGTTGGCGCCGACGGCGGTCATGGGCCAGGCCCGGAAGTAGGCGCCCGTGTCGTTGGTTGTGATCACGTTCGCGTCCGGCGGCCGGATGCCGTCGGGCACGCCGTCGGAATTGATATCCGCCTCGCACCAGTCCCGGCGGTCCAGGTTGCTGAAGACCTCAACGGCGGCGGACGTCACGCCGGAGGGCACCGTGAAGACGACCGTCACGCGCTGGGTTTCGCCCGCGGCCTCGTCGACGAAAAACTTGCTCGTGGTGTAATTGGCGTTCAGGCCGTTGACCGTCAGCACGGGCGTGCCGGGCGTCATGAGGAAGGAAACCGGATCGCCCTGCGCGGTGGCCTCGACGCCGGTCTTCGCGTTGTTGTTGTAGAGGTACGTGTCGTCACGGTCGGAGTAAGTGATCTTGAGGTAATACTGGATCACGTCGCCGGCGGCGAAGGTCCCGGCCGGAATCGAAGCCCGCCAGTACTGGTTGTTCGGATAGCCGGACGGGCCGTCCACGTCCCACTGCAGGACGGAGGAAGACCAGCCGGCGCCGCTCTTGCGATAGACCAGCCAGCCGCCGGTCTGGTTGTTTTCGCTGCCCCAGGGGGCACCCTTATAGGTGCCGTTGTAGATCGTCACAGCCGCGGAGTAGCCCGGGCTCAAGGGGTTGCGCATGGTCACCGTGGGCGGCTCCGCGTTGGCGGGAATATGCCACGAGTTCCCGAGGGCCGCGCCGGCCCGACCGGCCCCGGACAGCAGAATCCCGGCCGCCAGAATGATGTACGGCTTGCACATCGTCTCCATGCTAAAAAACATACAACCCGGTGGGCCGCCGGTAAAGCGGGCAACCTGCCGGCTTGAAGCCCCGCGCCTTCTCGCGTAGGGTCAAGCCATGGCCTATGGCGTCCAGAGTCACGGCCAGTTCTTTCCCCGGGCGGCCGCCTATCCGACGCCGCCCACGAAGGAACGGCTTTGCCTCCGCGAGCCCGAGGGCCGGCGCCGCGATTTCCCCTGGACCGAACGCCACCTGCAGTGCGTCTGGTACGATCCCGCGCTTCGCCCGCCCGGCCTGCGGACGGCGGCCGGCGAAAACGTCGACGTGGAAGACCCCGGCGTCTGGAATCTCGAAGCCGGCCCGGACTTCCTCGGCGCCCGGCTGCGCGTCGGCGGCCGGCGCCTCGCCGGCGACGTGGAGGTGCACGTCCACCCGCGCGATTGGCTGCAGCACGGCCACGCGGACGACCCGCGCTATCACCGGGTGCGCGTCCACCTGACGTATTTTCCCGGCGCGCTGAACGGGCGCGACCTGCCCGCCGGAATCATCCAGGTTTCGCTGAAAAATGCACTCGCCGCGCAGCCGCAGTTCAGCTTCGAGGTCCTGGACCTGACGGCCTACCCCTACGCCGCGCGCGCGACGCCGGCCCCCTGCTCGCTCGTGCTGCGCGAGTGGGACGCCGACCGGAAAATCGCCCTGCTGGAATCGGCGGGAGAGGAGCGGTTGCGCCGCAAGGCCGAACGCCTGGCCGCCGCGATCCACGAGAAAGGCCGCGAGCAGGCCCTGTACGAGGAGGCGCTCGCCGCGCTGGGGTACAAGCACAACAAGGGCGCCTTTCGAGGACTCGCGGAGCGCGTGCCGGTCGACGCCTTGCGCGAGGCGGCGGGGCCCGAGGTCCTGACCGCCTACGCCGTGCTCGCCGGCGTGGCCGGCCTGCTTCCGGACCAGCCGTCACGCCAGTGGGACGCGGAGACGCGGACTTTCATCCGCGAAGCGTGGGATCGATGGTGGAAGCCGCGCGCCCGCTGGGAAGGCGTCATCCTGCCGCGGAGCAGTTGGCGCCTGGCGGGTCTGCGGCCGGCCAACCGGCCGGAGCGGAGACTGATGGCGGCGGCCTGCCTGTTCACACACCGGCCCGGCCTGGCGGACGAATGGATCGAACTGGCCGAGCGTTTCCCGGAGGAGTGCATCGACCGCATCATCGAGAATCTGCAGGTGATTTCCAACGGCTACTGGGATCGTCACCTGACCTGGGGCGGGCGGCGTCAGGCCCAGCCCGCGGCGCTGGTCGGCGAATCGCTGGCCAGGGCGATGGTCAACAACATCGTTGTTCCGTTCCTGGCTGCCTGCGAAATGCCGCAGGCCTTCGAACGCGGCCTGCTGCGCCGGCTTCCGGTCGAATCGGGAAACCAGGTGGTGAACCAGACCGCACACTCGCTCTTCGGCCCCGACTATCCGCCATCCTATCTTCGCGATGGCCTGCGCCAGCAGGGCCTCATCCAGATTTTTCACGACTACTGCCTCAATGACCGTTCCCGCTGCGCCACGTGTAATTTCCCAGCTTTCCTTGGAAATTCATGATCGAATTGTCAACAAATACACATCTCTTCGCGCATTTGCGGTCTCACTATTAAGAAAGCGACAACAGAGACATCGGAAGGCATGCATTAACGAAAACGCATTTTATGTGTAATACATTATATGACAATGAGTAACGTGCTGTTGCATGTAGGAGTTCAAAGCCTGGCTATCGCGCGGAGGCCGGGATGTGAGTGGCTTGGAATATGCTTCAGTAAAAGGGAAGGATGGTGAGTTGAGGCACTTTCGTGCGCGATGAACCGGAAAAAAACAACGCGGGGGCACGTTCGGAAGGCACCTTTCAGGTTCAGCCGATGGGTGGTCTGTGCGTTGCTTTTCCATGCCGCCCCGAGCCGGTCATCCGATCTGGACCTGACGAGTTTCCTCCTTCGCAACCAACAGTTCGAAGTAGGCTTCCCGGCGAAGACCGACGCTTACTATCGAGCCATGATGTCCACCTCGCTAACCGGTTTATCCTGGCCGGTGATCGACATGGCACTGGGCACCAACACCTCGCAATCCATCGCGCTGGAGCTGCCGAACCTGCCGCTGCTGTTCGTCCGGGTGGATGAGATTGCCCGCTCGACGCCGCTGGACAGCGACAGCGACGGACTCGATGACCTGTACGAATTGAGCCACGCGGCCGTGCTGGATCCATTGAATCCGGATGACGCGGGGGCGGACGCCGACGGCGACGAACTGTCCGCGCTGCAGGAGAAAGCCATCGGCACGAATCCCGGGAACCCGGATACGGACGAAGACGGCATGCCGGACGGCTGGGAGGCCGAACACGAACTGAACCCTCTCGTGAACGACGCGGCCGCGGATCCCGACAACGATGACCTCCCGAATCTCGGGGAATACCTGGCCCGCACCGATCCCCACAACCGGGACACCGATTCGGATGGGCTCACCGACGGATGGGAAATCATTCACGAGTTCAACCCGCTTTCCGACGGCGGCGTCGAACAAGGCCTGATCGTCCGCCTGCCCTTCGACGAGGGAGACGTCGGCATCGTCCCGGGCAAGACGCGGGTCACTTCGTGGACCGGCGTCTTGCGGTTCATGGTGGCCAGCAATTGGGTGGATGGACTGGGGGGGAAGGCCTTGTGGTTCGACGGGGTCAACGACTACGTCTCCGTGGATCAGTCGGCGGGCTCCATCATCACGGGCGCCCCGTTCACCGTCATGGCCACGGTATGGCGGGAGACCGACAGCGCGGAGCCCTATCCCACGATCCTATCGGACGGCCAGTGGTTCTCGGGATCCCGCTGGCCGGGATACCTTCTTCGTTACCAGTCCGACCTGAACAGCCTCCGCGGCCTGGCCGGCTCCAGCAACAGCCCGACCCCGGGCGTGTCCATGGCCTCCTGGAGCCCGGACATGGACAATCAGTGGGTGAACCTCGCCTTGACTCACGATGGAACCACCTGCCGCCTGTTTGTTAACGGGCGATTGGCCGGCTCGGTCCTTTCCCCGTTCGATGCCGTGAACAACACCGAACTGTTCATAGGCTGCGGGCACGTCAACCAGCCGGATTCCTACTGGAAAGGCAAGATCGACGATGTCCGGTTCTTCAGGACGGCCCTTGAATCCAACCAGCTCGGCCAGGTCAACGAATGGATCGGCGATGCGGACGAGGACGGGCTGATCAATGGCGTGGAGTTCGACCTGGAAACCGATCCACAGGATGCCGACTCGGACGAGGACGGGCTTTCGGACTATGACGAACTCCTCGTGCACGGCACCAGCCCCATCGTCTCCGACACGGACGCCGACGGCCTGCCCGACGGATGGGAGCTGGCTCATGGGATGGATCCCCAGTCGGACGACGCGGCGGACGACCCGGACCTGGACGGGCTGACCAACCTGCAGGAGTACCAGGCCGGCACCGATCCGCGCGACGCGGACTCCGACGACGACACGCTCTCCGACTACCAGGAAGTCATCGTGCACGGCACCAATCCCCTCTCCGCCGACACGGACGCCGACGGCCTGCCCGACG
>JAGNIJ010000012.1:22652-91572 GCA_018001225.1 Kiritimatiellia bacterium
CTGGTGAACGACGCGGCGGGCGACCCGGACACCGACGGGCTGACCAACCTGCAGGAATACGGCTACGGCACGCACCCGAACCTGGCGGACACCGATGCGGACGGCATGCCCGACCCGTGGGAGATCCAGCACGGGCTCAACCCGCTGGCGAGCGACCCCTCGCTGGACACGGACACCGACGGGCTGACCAACCTGCAGGAGTACCAGGCCGGCACCGATCCGCGCGACGCGGACTCGGACGACGACACGCTCTCCGACTACCAGGAAGTCATGGTCTACGGCACCAACCCCTTGCTCGCCGACACGGACGCCGACGGCCTGCCCGACGCGTGGGAACTGGACCGCGGGCTCAACCCGCTGGTGAACGATGCGGCGGGCGACCCGGACACCGACGGGCTGACCAACCTGCAGGAGTACGGCTACGGGACGCAGCCGAACCTGGCGGACACCGACGCGGACGGGCTCAACGATTACCAGGAACTGCTCGTGCAGCACACCGACCCGCTCCGGGCGGACACGGACGGCGACGGGTTGCCGGACGGGTGGGAAGTGGCGTACGCGTTCAATCCGCTGTCGGACGGGGGCCTGGGGTACGGGCTGACGGCGCACTGGACGTTCGACGAGGGAGCGGGGACGGTGGCCTCGAACCGGACGGGGAGCGGGTGGAACGGGGTGCTGCAGGGAATGACGGCGGCCAACTGGGTGGCGGGGCGCGCCGGCGGGGCGCTGTGGTTCGACGGGGTCAACGATTGCGTGGCGGTGAGCCAGGCGGCGGGGGCGGTGGTGACGGGGGCGCCGTTCACGGTGATGGCGACGGTCTGGCGGGAGGGGGCCGGGGCGAAGCTGTTCCCGTCGGTGCTCTCGGACGGCAAGTGGTTTTCGGGCTCGCGGTGGCCGGGATACCTGCTGCGGTACGACCGGGCGGCGGATTGGATGAACGCGCACGCGGGGACGAGCAACCAGCTCTTCTACGTGATGGCGGTGACCAACTGGAGCGCGCGGTACGACGGGCAGTGGGTGGACCTGGCGATCACGCACGACGGGACGCGGGCGCGGCTGTACGTCAACGGGGTGGAGACGCACTCGCGCACGACGGGGTTCGACGCGGTGCGGAACGACGAGCTCTACATCGGGCGCGGGCACGTGGACCCGGCCGAGTCGTGGTGGAGCGGGCGGATCGACGACGTGCGGATCTTCCGCGCGGCGCTGGGGACCCACGCACTGGGCGAAGTCAACGAATGGATCGGCGATGCGGACGGCGACCGGCTGACGAACGGGGAGGAATACGAGGCGGGGACCGATCCGCGCGACGCGGACTCCGACGACGACACGCTCTCCGACTACGACGAAGTGAAGGTCCGCCTGACCGACCCGCTCTCGTCGGACACGGACGCGGACGGGCTGCCGGACGCCTGGGAAGCGGCGAAAGGGACGAATCCGCTGGTGGGCGACGCGGCGGACGACCCGGACCTGGACGGGCTGACCAACCTGCAGGAATACCAGGCCGGCACCGATCCGCGCGACGCGGACTCCGACGACGACACGCTCTCCGACTACCAGGAAGTCATCGTGCACGGCACCAATCCCCTCTCCGCCGACACGGACGCCGACGGCCTGCCCGACGCGTGGGAACTGGACCGCGGGCTCAACCCGCTGGTGAACGACGCGGCGGGCGACCCGGACACCGACGGGCTGACCAACCTGCAGGAATACGGCTACGGCACGCACCCGAACCTGGCGGACACCGATGCGGACGGCATGCCCGACCCGTGGGAGATCCTGCACGGGCTCAACCCGCTGGCGAGCGATCCCTCGCTGGACACGGACACCGACGGGCTGACCAACCTGCAGGAGTACCAGGCCGGCACCGATCCGCGCGACGCGGACTCCGACGACGACACGCTCTCCGACTACCAGGAAGTCATGGTCTACGGCACCAACCCCTTGCTCGCCGACACGGACGCCGACGGCCTGCCCGATGCCTGGGAAGTCGCCATGGGATTAAATCCGCTTTCCGACATCGGCGACGACGGCTCCGACGGGGATCCGGACAGCGACGACCTCACCAATGCGCAGGAACACGCGCTCGGCACGCACCCGCTGCAGAGCGACAGTGACAACGACGGCCTGACCGATTCCACGGAAATCTATACCACGGGTACCGATCCCCTGCGCGCCGACACGGACGGCGACGAGTTGCCCGACGGCTGGGAGCAACAGTACGGTCTCGATCCCCTTTCGGGAATGCGCCCCGAGCAAAGGTTGGCGTGCTGGCTGAAGTTCGACGAAGAGACCGGCACGAACGTCGTCAACTCGGTTCCGGGCGGGATGGCGCCCCGCGCTTACGGATTCGCCGCGGCAGACCGGATTGCCGGGATGCATGGCGGCGCCGCACGGTTCAACGGCACCAACAGCTATATTTCCATCAGCCAGATTCCGGTTCCCGTCGTGACCGCGTCCGCGTTCACCGTCACGGCATGGATCCGGCAGGAATCGCTCCCAATGCGGCCCTATCCCACCCTCATTTCGGATTGCCGCTGGCTGGGCGGCCAGTACTGGCCGGGCTTCCATCTCCGGGTGCAGACGAACGAAAACCAGATGACCTGGTCTGTCGGACACGAGACCCAGCAGGCTGTGAAGGCGCGAGCCGGTCGCTGGATCGAGGAGCGAACCGGACAATGGGTTCACGTGGCGGCCGTGTATGACGGCGCCATGGCTCGATTGTACGTGAACGGGGTCAAGACGGACGAACAGGCGACGCCCTTCAGCCGGGGTGACAACAACGAGCTATGGATCGGCCGGGGGCACGTCAATACGCCGGATTCGTGGTGGCGGGGGGCCGTGGATGACCTGCGTGTGTACAACCGGGATTTGACCGTGTCCGAACTCTACAGCCTGTTCGACGCGCAAGCGGATATGAACGGGGACGGCGTCAGCAATCTCGACGCTTTCCGGAACGGGCTCGATCCGCGTCTGCCGGAGGGCCCGACGGGCTCGGAGGGCGCGCTGGACATCCAGTTCGTGCCCGGCGCCTGGTCGACCAACGAGCCGCTCCAATACCTGGCCTATTTCAATGATTCCAATCCCGGACAGGAGATCCATCTTTTCCTGCAGGACGACGCGCTGAATTTCGTGCTGTACGACGCGACCGGAACGCGCCACTCCATCCGGCACAAGCGGCTGGTTGGGGACGGCTATCTCCTGCCCGGCCGGATCAACCGCGTCACGGCGGCCTGGCGGGGCTTCACGGGCGCCACCAACGGAGCCGAGATGCGGCTCTTCGTCAACGGCCTGGACCGCCAGTCTTCGGCGGGACACGTCACCACGCCGCGGCTGACGGAATACAACTGGGATTCGGGCGACTGGTACTACAACGCGTCGTATATCACGGCCCCGCTGACCACCGTGGTGGATTCCAACCGGACCTTGTTCGGCGCGGGTCCGGGCTCCTTGTACCCCTTGCAGGGGACGGTGATCGAGTTCCGCGTGCGCACCGAACCCTACGGCATGGTGGCCACCAATCCGGCGGCACCGTTCGGGGGCGGGGTCTTTTCCGCCCCCGATCCCGGGCCACGCCCACGTACCCTGCTGCAGGGAATCACCCGCCCGCGCACCCTGCCTGAATATGTGTCCACCAACGAGATGCGCACCCTGATCCGCCGCTACCGCCAGGTGACCGATTCGGTGGAATATGAAATCAGCTGGTTGGGCTGGGCCAAACTGTCGCCTACCGTTTGGGACATCATGGAGGAAAACCTGGCCACCGCCATCCGGATCGGCAACCAGGAAGGCCTGGACATCGCCATGAGCTCCTGGAACCGGCTGGACGCCAAGGTGTGCTGGCAGTATTCGAACTCCATCTCCGCTTGGGCGGAGAACCTGCGCGTGGATGCCTCCGGGGGCCAGGGACGCGTCACGCTGACCAACACTGCGTGGTACGGGGATGGAACCTACCTGGCTTCCCAAGTGGACTTGGGGCACCGGGAAAGCGTGACGCAATACCTGGCCGTCTGGCGGGCCAACCTATCCGCGTTCTCTAATTACACCCACTTCTTCTTCAACGAGGACGCCCTGCTGCCGGGTGGATCCCCGTACCTGTTGAGCCCCACGTACAGTTCTCATAGCCTGGCCTGGTTCCGCGAATACACCAGCGCCAAGTACGGCCCGGCCTACAGCCAGATTCGCTTCCCGGTCAGCCCGGTCCCGATCCGCATGGCGACGGACACGAATCCTCCGCCTTTCTCACAGCTCGTGCTGGACGATTCCGTCACAAACCGCCTGGAACTCACGACCGACCCCGACCACTGGGCGAAGTGGTGGGAGTGGCGCACGGTGGTCTTCGCGAATCTCATGGCCGGCTACGTACAACACCTCGAGGAGTTAAACGCCTCGAATCCCTACTGGCGCGGCGCCATCTACTTCATCTCCCCGTCCGCCCCCTGGTCCCTGAATGCCGGCGTGGACCTCCACCTGCTGGCCCGCATCCCGGGATTGCAATGGATGGTCATGGAAAACGGCCGGTCGCAGACCTACGGAACCGCGCCCGAGCGGCTCGAGGAGGAGATCCGGCTTCAGCTGGAGTATCTCAAGAACATCACCGGCACCAACAGCGGGTTCGGCAGCTACGCCATGGCGCACACCTACTCGTACCCGCGGATCGAAAACGGGGTCACGACCTTCACCTACAACATCGGCTGGCTGACCCAGGACGTCGGGCACGCCGTGTCGCCGGCCTTTCGCTCGCAGATGGTGGTCCCCTACTCGGCGGCCCTGCTCGTCAACTGGCCCGGATTTACCAGCGACTACCAGCGCGCCACCTACGTGCCGGAAGTGGCGGACGCCTGGCTGCGGGAGCGGTTCTCACGCCTGTGGACACCGATCGATTATCACTACCCGGACGGCGGAACGACCTCGTACGTTTCCGTCTTCTTCCACTGGTCCTACATCGACCAGAGCGCCGGCTACGAGTGGGAGTTGAGCACGTCCCCGACCTTTGCCATCACCAATCAGGGCGCCGCCACCATGATGCCCTACCACTCCCATTCGCTCCTGACGGATCCCCTTCCCGTGAGGCAGGAACTGTACTGGCGGGCCCGAAGCCTTTTCCATGTCTACAGCTTCTCGGAGGACGGCCAGGTCACCGGCACCAATGTTTATCATGGCGCCTGGTCGGCCTGTCCCGGCCCGATCGTCATCCAGGATGACGATCTCGACGGGCTGCCCGACGCATGGGAAAGCTATTACTTCGGACATCTCGATGGGGACGGCGACGACGACCCCGACGGGGACACGGTGCCCAACAGCGTGGAATACGCCGAGGCCACGCACCCCGGCGGCTACGGACTCGTTTCGCCTTAGCAATAGGACCGGTTCTGCTTCCGTTCGGCGGTGGAGAGCATCGCTTCCGCTACCCGGTTCGCCCGCTCGACCAGCGCCTCCTCGTCCTCTCCAACGAGGCGCCCCTTTTCGACGAGGACGCGGCCGGCCACGATCGTGTACTCGGCCCGCGGGCCCGCCCCGCAGAACAGCAGCGCGGAAGCCGGGTCGGCCATCGCGCCGGCGTACTCGAGCCGGTCGAGGCGGAACAGGGCAAGGTCGGCGGCCTTGCCGGGCTCGACGCTCCCGATCTCCGGCTGGCCGAGGATCGCCGCGCCGCCCAGGGTCGCTATCTCGACCACCTTCTGCGGCGGCATGGCGTCCACACCGGTTCCGACCCGGTGCACCAACATGGCCAGCTGCATCTCGCGGGCGAAGTTGGAGGCGTCGTTGCTCGCGCTGCCGTCCACCGCCAACCCGACGCGCACGCCGGCCTCGAGCATCTTCGGGATCGGCGCGATACCGGAGCCCAACCGCAGGTTGGACGCCGGGCAGTGCGCCACCCCCGTCTTCGTCTCCGCGAGGCGCTTGATTTCCTCGTCGCTGAAGTAGATGCCGTGCGCGTACCAGACGTCCGGGCCCACCCAGCCGGTCTTCTCCATGTAGTCCAACGGGCGCAGGCCCAGCGTCTTCTGGCAGAAGTCCTCCTCGTCCTTGGTTTCGCAGAGGTGCGTGTGCAGGAAGACCTTCTTGGTCCGCGCGTACTTCGAGGTCTCGGCCAGCAGTTCAGTCGTGACGGAGAACGGCGAGCACGGCGCCAGCACGATCCGGCACATGGCGAAGGGGTTCGGGTCGTGGTATTTCGCGATGAGCCGGTCACAGTCGCCGAGGATCTCGTCGGGCGTCTGCACCACGTCGTCCGGCGGCAGGCCGCCCTGCGAGCGGCCGCGGCTCATGCTGCCGCGGGTGGGATGGAAGCGCACGCCGATCTTCCGCGCGGTCTCGATCTCGACGTCCAGGAATTCCCGCGGGGCACCCCGAGGGAACACGTAGAAATGATCGGTGGTCGTGGTGCAGCCGGAGAGCAGCAACTCGCCCACGCCGACCCGCGTGCTGACCTCGACCGCCTCCGGGCCCAGCTCGCGCCAGACCTCATACAGGTTGATCAGCCAGTCGAAGAGCTTGGCGTTCTGCACCCGGGGGATGTTCCGCGTGAGGGTCTGGTACAAATGGTGGTGCGTGTTGACGAAACCCGGGTAGGCGACGCAGTTCCGGCCGTCCAGTTCGCGGACGCCGGGCCGGGCCTCCAGCCGGGTCCCCAACTCCGCGACGCGGCCGTCCGCGAGGCGGACGTCCGCGTCCCGGAGCACGCGCCGCTTCGCGTCCATCGTCACCAGCGTGTGAATATTCCGGATTAAAAGTTCGGCCATGGGGCACTCTTCCTTTCTCGGGCCCTAGTATACGGTCGGGCGGGCCTCCTGTTAACCGGTCTTACAACGGCGGCGGCTTGGGCTCCGGCTTGCGCTGGAAGCGGGCGCACGTGTCGGTCGCCTCGACTTCCCTGCGGTGCAGGCCGCACCACTGCATGAAGGGATTGATCACGTAATGAACGCAATGGCGGCACAGGCGTTCCGCCTCCCCCTCGCGGAACACATGCACCGGCGCCGAACGATCCGCCTCGGAAAAAACGTGCGGGCGGCCTTTTTCCTTGAAGGGCACCTCCTCCTCGGACGCGTATTCGTGGCCGCAGGCGGCACACGTCAGGATTTCCCCGGTCTTCCGGAAGCCCTCGTAGCGGGGTTCCCGCCGGAGCAGGGCCTCGGCCCCGCAGGCCGCGCAGACGATCTCTATGCCTTTCGATTCCGGCATCCCGCCGATCCGTCAGTTCACGAAGCGGTACTTGACGATGCACCACAAGGCGCGGAAGCCGTCCTTCCAGGTGATCTTCTTGCCCTCGGAATAATCGCGCCCGTAGTAGGAGATGGGCACCTCGTACACCCTCCAATGCCCCTTGGCCACCTTGGCCGTGATCTCCGGCTCGAAGCCGAAGCGGTTCTCCCGGATCGAGATTTTCTGCATGACCTCCCGGCGGAACAGCTTGTAACAGACCTCCATGTCCGTCAGGTTCAGGTTGGTCATCATGTTGGAGAGCATGGTCAGGATCTTGTTGCCGACGTAGTGCCAGAAGAACACCACCCGGTGCGGCCCGCCGCCGAGGAACCGCGACCCGAAGACCGCGTCCGCGTGCCCGTCGAGGATGGGCTGCAGCAGGCGCGGATATTCATGGGGATCGTATTCCAGGTCGGCATCCTGGATCAGCAGGATATCGCCCGTGGCCGCGGCAAAGCCGGTGCGCAGCGCCGCACCTTTCCCCTGGTTCTTCTCGTGAAACACGAGCTGGATATTGGAGTACCGCGCCTTCAAGCCCTGGAGAATCTCGCGGGTCCGGTCCCGGGAACAATCGTCGACGATGACCAGTTCCTTGTCCACGGGAACGGCCACCCCCTCTACGGTCTCCACCAGCTTCTCGACGGTCGGCTCCTCGTTGTAGACCGGGATGATGATGGAAAGCTTCATGTCTTGTCTCCGGTATGCCGCTTAATGCGCGCAGAGATATTTCAATGGGAAGGGGTCACAGTCAATACTATTGACGCGCGGCACCGGGGCGGTTCGTCCCGGGCGCCAACCGGATACCCAACAGGTCGAACCTTTCGCCGGCCCGGCCTTCTCCCATGAAAACACCCAGGGAAACAACCCGGCTGAAATCGAACGGCCGCCCCCCGGGTGTGACGGACAGGGCGTCGAGCGGAACGGACCAGCGCTGGATACCCGGACGCACAATCGTGGAGACCTGAACCCGGTCGGCATAGGGAGGAGAACCCGGCCGGTCATCCGCGCGCACCCAGAACTCCCGCGGGCCGGGCCCGGGCCACGCCATTGTGATCTCAAGACACCGCATGCCCGCCCAGTCCCGGGGCGCCTCCACCAGGAAAACCCCGGGGTAATCCGCCCCCGGCAGCACCGTGAGGCGCAAGGCCGACCGTCCCGCGCTCTTCACCCGCTCCATCGAGCAGCCCTGCCCCTTCCAGCGGCCGGGTTCAAGCGGCGCGCGGAAGGACGCCAGGACGGGAAACTCGCGGCGCGCTTCCCAGCGATCCAGCATTACAAGCCACAGGGGCAGCAGAACTGCCGCCCCCAGGACCAGCACAAGGCTTCGCCAGGCCGCGCGTTTCCGCGGGTCCGGGGTTCGAAACGCGGCGCTCAAGGCCACCGCCATCGCGGATCCTGCCGCGCCGAACAGCGCATCCCGCGCCTCCGCCTCCCGGCCCACCCAGGGTTGAATGACCTCGACCAGGCCCATGGCCAGGAATACCGTCGCCAACGCCCATGCGCGGCGGATCCCTGTGCGCCAGAGACTCCAGGTCAGCAGGGCGAACAACGGCACATGCAGAAAATCGCGGGCATAGTCCGCGACGCGACCGGCCTCCAACCCGGGCATGGGAACCAGGAGCGCCAGCGCGCAACCCGCCCAGAGCAAGAAGATGAAGCTCCGCGACGCGACCGTGGCCGGGGTCATAACCGCTACTCCACCGGCGTCGTGCGGCCGCGGCGCAAGATATGCCAGCCCTTTCGGAATGCACGGACGAGGAACGACGGCTCCTCCACGTAGGTTTCCACCAGGACCCGGTTTACGTAGTGGAAATCGTACCGCGCGCTGATCCGCAGCCACAATTCGTAGTCGTCAAAGTAATACGCCGGATCCCAGCCGCCCACCTCGTCCACCACGCTTTTCCTGTGGATCACGCAATTCGTGTTCAGGAAATTGTAGCGGCGCAGCTTTTCCTTCGAGTACCCGTGCAGCCAGCGCTGGAACGGGTTGCCCCACAGGCGGGCACCTGTTTTCTTGTCGCGGTACATGGAGCGGCAGTACGCCAGCATGGCCTCCGGATGGGCCCGCAGGGAGCCCATCATCACATCGAGAAATCTCGGCAGATAGCGGTCGTCGTCATCCAGGTAAGCAATGTATTCACCCCGGGCCATGCGCTGGATGCCATGGTTCTTGGCGATCGCCCCGTGGCTGCCCGGCGGGGATTTTTCCGGCAGGTTGTAAAACCGCAGCCGCGGATCGTTGAAGGATCGCACCACGGACTCCGTGTCGTCCGGCGTACAATCACCGACGATGATGTGCTCCCAGTCGCCGAAGGTCTGCGCCCGCACGGATTCGATGGCGCGGCGCACCATCGTCGCGCGGTTGTAGGTGCTGGTGATGATGCTGACGAGGGGCATGGGAGGGTTCAGGGTTCAGGGTTCAGGGTTCAGGGGGCGGAGGGCCGTATAGAGCTTGATATGATCCTCGATGTTTTTCCCCGTGGCGAACTCGCGTTCCAGTTTCTCGCGCCCCGCTTTGCCCATGCGTACCACCAGTCCAGGATCATCGGCAAGCCGTGTCATGCGCTCGGCCAGCGCCGCCTCGTCGCCCGGCTCAACGAGGAAGCCGCTGACTCCGTCCTCGATCAGGTCCGGTATCCCGCCGACGCGCGTCGCGAGGACTGGCCGCTCCCGCGCCATGGCCTCCATGATGCTGTAGGGCAGGTTTTCCATCCGCGAACATTGTACCAGCGCGTGGACATTCCGGAAGAACTCCTCGCTGGCCGCGTAGCCCGCCATCTCGACGTCCGTCTCCAGCCCCAGTTCGGCCCGAAGCGTTTCCAGCCTCGCCCGCTCCGGGCCCTCCCCCGCGACCAGGAACCGCGCCGCCCCGCCGCCGTCCAGGAATCGGCGCGCAGCCCGGAAGAACAACTCGTGGTTCTTCTCCCAGCTCAACCGGCCGAGCATGCCGAACTTCAGGAGGCTGTGGCCGCGGTCGCCGACCGCGGCTACAGATTCCGCCTCGCCCCGGGTCTGGAACCCCGACGGAATCCGGACCACGCGCCCGGCCCCCACCCGCGCGGCCAGCCAGTGCTCGTAATGCCGCGAGAGCGTGATCACCCGGTCGAACCGCCGGAACGCCCGCAATTCGAGCCATTCGTAGAAACGCTCTTTCAGGTCCGGCCGGAACAGCCAGCCGTGGACCGTGGTCACCAGCGGTAACCGGCCCCGTAAGGCCCACGCCGCATGCACCGTGGCTTTCGGCCCGATCGTGTGAACGATATCCGGCCTCTCGCTCCCCGCTTTTTCCCGGAGCGCCCGCAAGAGGTCCCGCGAAAAAGCGCTCTGGACCGGCAGCGCGACGCAAGGCAGGCCCGCATCGAGGATCGCGGCCTTCAACTGGCTTTTTTCCAGGCCCAGCCGCGATTCCTCGATCAGCCACGCGGCGACCTCGACGCCGGCGGACCGCAGGCCGCGCGCAAGGTCCAGCGTCGCCCGTTCGGCCCCGTAAATCCGCCCCGTGTCCTGCAATAGAAAAGCGATCCGCATGCGGGCCATGCTACCCCCGCTCGCCGCGCAGGCCAAACGAAAACCCGTCCCTTCCTTGACTCCGGGCGCGCCGGCCGGTACAGTGCAGAAAACCTGCGACGAGGAGCGCGAGCTCTGATGTCAAGGGCGGAACGGAAGCAAAGTGATCCGGCATCGCCTCGCAGGCGGGCCGGTTTTTTTTGCCTGGGCTGTAGCGGCGGCTCTATGAGCCGCCCGGGCGCTTCGCAGAAGCGCCTCCACATCGAAACAGGAGTACGTCATGAAGAAGCGACTGGGTTTCGTCGGGATCGTCGTGGAAAACCGCAGGAAGAGCGCGGGGCTGGTCAACCAGGTGCTCACCGAGTTCGGCGACCTGATCTACGGCCGCATGGGCATCCCCCACCTGGAGGAGGACCACAGCGTCATCACCCTGATCGTGCGCGCGACCACGGACGAGGTCGGCAGCCTGACGGGCCAGCTCGGCCAGATTGAAGGCGTCTCTGTCAAATCGGCCATGACCACGGCCAAGATGTAATTCCGCCATCTATCCGCGTCTATCCGCGCAATCCGCGGTCATACTCCACATGGAAAAGACTCCCAAATCCCTGCGGCTGCACATCGGCCTGTTCGGCCGGACCAACGTCGGGAAGTCCAGCTTCCTGAACCTGGTCGCCGGGCAGGACGTGGCCCTGACCTCGCCCATCCCCGGCACGACCACCGACGTCGTGGAGAAGGCGATGGAACTGCTGCCCGTCGGCCCCGTCGCGTTCCTGGACACCGGCGGCCTGGACGATGCCTCGGCGCTCGGCGCCGGCCGCGTCGGCCGGACCCGCCGCGCGCTGGACCGCATCGACGTCGCGGTGCTGCTGTTGGAGCCGAACCGCTGGACGACGTTCGAGGATGAACTGCTCGGCGAGTTCGCCGCGCGCAGGACGCCGGTCCTCGCGGTCATCAATAAAACGGACCTGGAGGAACCGGCGTCCGCTTTCGTCGAATCGGTCCGGTCGAAAATCCCGCGCGTGCTCCAGTGCGCCAGCCAACCGTTCACGGGCGCGGAGCGCGATCGCGTGGTCCACCGGTTCAAGCAGCACCTTCTTGAGATGTGCCCCGACCACGTGGTCGCCGCGCCCAGCCTGCTCGGCGACCTGGTCCCGCCCGGCGGGCTGATCGTGCTGATCATCCCCATCGACAAGGAGGCGCCCAAAGGGCGGATCATCCTCCCGCAGGTGCAGGCCATCCGCGACGCGCTGGACCACGGCGAAATGGTGGCCGTCTGCCGCGAGACCGAGTACATCGCCCTGCTGTCGCAACTGGCCAAGCCGCCTGACCTCGTGGTGTGCGATTCGCAGGTCGTGCACCGGATGGTCGCGGAGACGCCGCCCGGCGTGAAGTGCACGACGTTTTCGATTCTCTTCTCCCGGTTCCGCGGCGACCTGGCGCGGCAGACCGAGGGCGCGGCGGCCATCGACCGGCTACGGCCGGGGAACCGCGTGCTGATCGCCGAGGCGTGCACGCATCACGCCGTGGAGGACGACATCGGCCGCGTGAAGATTCCGCGCTGGCTGAAGAAGCATCTCGGGTTCGACCTGGAGATCACGGTCTGTTCCGGCCGCGACTGGCCGGAGGACGTGGCGTCGTACTCGCTGATCATCCTGTGCGGTGCGTGCATGCTGACCAAGCGCGAGGTGCTGGCCCGGATCGAGAAGGCCGCCGCCGCGGGCGTGCCGATCACGAACTACGGCCTTTGCATCTCGCACCTCCAGGGCGTGCTGCCCCGGGTGCTGGAACCGTTTCTGAAAGGAATCAACGTCCAACAACCAACGTCCAACAACCAACAACCAACAGTTGGAAGTTGGACGTTGGACGTTGAGCGTTGGAAGTTGGATCGTCATGCGGGGAGCCTGCCATGACCGCTCATCTCACCGAGCGTTCCACCTGGTCCCGCGACCGCATCGTGCGCGATCAAATCCACAAGTACCGCGCCGGCCCGGGCGATTTCATCCCCGACGCCGAGATCGAAGCGCGGTTGCGCGCGAACCGCGATCCCGAGCCGGCCCGCATCCGCGCCATTATCGCCAAGTCGGAGGCCATCCAGACCCTGGAACCGGACGAGACCGCCGCCCTGCTGCACGTATCCGACCCGGAGCTGTGGACGGAGATGAAGGCCGCCGCCGCGCGGATCAAGCGCAAGGTCTACGACAACCGGATCGTCACGTTCGCCCCGCTTTACTTGAGCAATCGCTGCGTCAACAACTGCCTCTACTGCGGCCTGCGCTGCGCCAACGCGGCGATCGAGCGACGCGTGCTGACCCAGGACGAAATCCGGCGCGAGGCCGAGGTTCTGGCCGGGCAAATCGGTCACAAGAGGTTAATTGTCGTTTACGGGGAGCATCCGGATTCCGCGGTGGATTTCATGGCGGAATCGCTGCGCACGATCTACAGCGTCAAGGTCAAGGCCCGGATCGGCTACGGGCAGATCCGCCGGATCAACGTCAACGCCCCGCCCCTGCGCGTGGAGGAACTGAAAGTCCTGCACGAGGTCGGGCTCGGCACGTACCAGGTCTTCCAGGAAACCTACCACCACGAGACGTACGCGCGGCTGCATCCTGCCGGCACGATCAAGGGCGACTACGCGTGGCGGCTGTACGCGATGCACCGGGCGATGGAGGCCGGGATCGACGACGTGGGGATCGGCGCGCTGTTCGGCCTGGCCGACTGGCGGTTCGAAGTCATGGGCCTGCTCTACCACGCGCGGGAGCTGGAGCGCGCGTTCGGCATCGGCCCGCACACGATCTCCTTCCCCCGGCTCGAACCCGCGGAGAGCACGCCCTTCGCGCAGGAGTCCCGGTTCCTCGTGCGCGACGAGGACATGGAGCGCGCGGTGGTCGTCATCCGGCTTTCCGTGCCGTACACGGGGATGATCCTGACCGCGCGGGAAAACGCCGCCATGCGGCGCCGGCTTATCCCGCTGGGCTGCACGCAGACGGACGCGTCCTCGCGCATCGGGGTCGGCGCCTACAGCGAGGCCTACGAGCAGCAGCAGGGCTCGCGCCAGCAGTTCCTGCTCGGCGACACGCGGAGCCTGGACGACGTCGTTCGCGAACTCGCGGAGATGGGCTATATTACATCGTTCTGCACGGCGGGCTACCGGTGTGGCCGGACGGGGCAGTGCATCATGGACCTGCTGCGCAGCGGGCGAGAGGGAAAGTTCTGCAAGCTGAACGCCGTCCTGACGTTCCGCGAATGGCTGGACGATTTCGCGAGCCCCGCCACGCAGG
Organism: Kiritimatiellia bacterium; assembly: GCA_018001225.1. Lineage (NCBI taxonomy): Bacteria > Pseudomonadati > Kiritimatiellota > Kiritimatiellia > Kiritimatiellia bacterium. The sequence continues at coordinate 36,644 of JAGNIJ010000012.1, forward strand.
CGGCGGGCGAGCGGATCCTGCAGCAGGAACTGGCGGAAATCCGGGAGCAGAATCCGAAAGGCTATCCCGTGTTCATGCAGTTCTACGAGCGAACGGCGCGCGGCGAGCGGGACCTGTTCCTGTGACGGCGAGCGATCGCGGCGTCGCGGGCGCTCCGCCCTCCAGGCGGGCGATTCATGGAGGGTCGAGCTCCTGCGAGACCGTTGCGGACATTCGATATCGGACGATGCGATGCTGATCAAGAACGACATCCTCGACGCCCTGACGGCGCCGGACGCGCGCGGCCTGATGGAGCGGGCGGACGCGGTGCGGCGGGAGCACTGCGGCGAGGATGTCTTCCTGCGCGGGATCGTGGAGTTCTCCAACTGCTGCGCGCGCAACTGCCAGTATTGCGGACTGCGGCGCGACAACCGGCGGTTGAAGCGCTACCGGATGAGTCCCGCGGAAATCCGGCAGGCCGCGGCCACCCTCCTGCGCTGGGGCATCCGGACCGTCATCCTCCAGTCCGGCGACGACGCGCACTACACGACCGCCATGCTCTGCGACCTCATCCGGGGCATCAAGGCCGACGCGCCCGGCGCGGCCATCACCCTTTCCATTGGGGAGCGGCCGCTGGAGGATTACGCCGCGTTCCGGGAGGCCGGCGCGGACCGCTACCTGCTGAAGCACGAGACCATCAATGCCGCGCTCTACGACCGCATCCATCCCGGGCAGTCGCACGCCGCGCGGATGCAGATCATCGAGCGGCTGCGCGAGCTGGACTACCAGGTGGGCGTCGGCTTCCTCGTCGGCCTGCCCGGCCAGACCACGGACGACCTGGCGGAGGAAATCCTGTTCCTCCAGCGCTTCCAGCCCGACATGGCGGGCATCGGACCGTTCCTGCCGCAGGCGGATACCCCGTTCGCCGACCAGCCGACCGGCGAGCGCGAGACCGTCCTGCGGCTGCTGGCCCTGGCGCGCATCGCATCGCCCCGCACCCACCTGCCGGCGACCACGGCGCTGGCGACGCTCGATCCCGCGGAAGGGTTCGCGGCCGGATTGCGCTCCGGTTGCAACGTGATCATGGTCAACGGGACGCCGGATGCGTACCGGGCGAGCTATCGAATGTACGACCACCGCATCCGCTCAAGCCTGGAATCCGCCCGCCGGGCCATCCGGGAGGCCGGCCGCACGGCCAGCCTGGAACGGGGGGATTCGGACCGAGCCGTTCTGTAGGAAGCCAGCTTGCTGGCGACCTCTTCGCGAGCAAGCTCGCTTCCTGCATCACCCGATCCGCTTCTTGATCTCGTCCAGCAACGTGGCGGGCTCGATGGGCTTTTCGAAGAGGCTGGATACCGGCAGCCATGTATCGTCCGGCTCGAAGGCGAAGGGCAGGTGCATTTCCTTGCGGATGCCCGTGACCATGATGACGGGCATGTTCTTGAGCTCGGGCGACTCGGGAATCCTGCGGCTGACCTCGAACCCCTCCGTGTTCGTCGCCATCATGACGTCGAGGATCATCAGGTCCGGCCGCTCCTTCTTCGCCAGGGCCAGGCCGCTGGCGCCGTCGTGCGCGGACAGCACCTGGTAGCCGTTGGCCTCGAGCAGGTCCTTGTTGGACTCCACGAAGTCGCGGTCGTCGTCGACGATGAGAATACGCTTCTTAGCCGGCATGGGGGTTCTCTCCTTTGGGGTTCGCCTCGCCCAGCACCTTCTGGATCTCGGTCAGGAGCCGGTTGGGGGCAATGGGTTTTTCAAGCACGCGGTCCACCGGAAGCCAACTGGCGTCCGGCTCAAATCCGAAAGGCAGGTGCATGTCCTTGGTCACGCCGGTGACGAGCAGCACTCGAAGGCCCTTCAACTCGGGCGTATCGGGGATTTTCCGCGCCACCTCGAAACCTTCGGTGTTCGTCGCCATCATCACGTCGAGGATCAGCACGTCCGGCTTCACCTTGCGGGCGAGGTCGAGCCCGTCGGCCCCGTTGTGCGCGGCATGAACGGTATAGCCATAGGCCTCGAGGAGGTCCCGGTTGGACTCCACGAAGTCCGGATCGTCGTCCACGATCAGTATGGTTTTGCCGTCGCTCATGGCCATTCGATGCCTCCGCCCCCGCGGCGTATGACGCCGCGGCTACAGCAGGACATATACTTATTCCGTCGGCGGTTTGAAACCATATTTCGACAGGATTTTCGGCAGTTCGTCCGGCCGGACGTTGGCGTACACCTTGTCATCCACGATCAGCACCGGCGCCAGGGCGCAGGCGCCCACGCAGCGGGCCACCTCCAGCGTGAACTGGCCGTCCTTCGAGGCGTGCCCGATCTGCTGGATCCCCAGCAGGTCCTTGAGCCGGTCCACGAGGATTCCCGCGCCCTTGACGTAACAGGCCGTGCCCATGCAGACGGACACGGTGTGTTTCCCCTTGGGCACGAAGGTGAAGAAGTGGTAGAACGTCGCCACGCCCGTCACCTTGGCCGCCGGGATCTGCATCTTCTGCGACACGGTGTTCAGCGCGCCGGCCGGCAGGTAGCCGAAGTGCTTCTGGATCATCTGCAGCACGGCGACCAGGTAGCTGTCCGCGTTCGGCCGGTCCCGCGTCTCGTCGATGAACCGCGCGATGGGCTCGGGCAGTTCGGTCAGCGTCCTGATCTTGTCGTCTTGGGCGATCATCGGGTCCCCCGGGGCAGCTTGGCTTCGTAGTGGGTGTGCAGCAGCTCGTGGGCCTTATGGCTGTTCGGCTCGCCCAGGTACTCCTTGTAGAGCTGCTGAATGTACGGGTTCTCGTGCGACTTCCGGATCTTCTTGTGGTGGTCGATCGTGTAGAGCGCCTTGGCCCGCATCCGCAGGAGCTTCGCGTCCATGATGTGCAGGCCCGGCGGCGGGTACGGCTGGCCGCCGCCCCCGATGCACCCGCCGGGGCACGCCATGACCTCGATCATGTGGTACTTCTTGTCCCCCTTCAGCACGCGGTCGAACAGCCGCTTGGCGTTCTGCAGGCCGTTGGACACGGCCACGTTCAGCGTCTGGTCGCCGATCTTCACCTTCGACTCCTTCACGCCTTCCACGCCGCGCACCTCGACGAAGTCCAGGTTCTCGCACGGCTGGCCGGTCACCGTCTCGTACGCCGTCCGCAGCGCCGCCTCCATGACGCCGCCCGTCGTGCCGAAGATGTCCGCCGCGCCCGAGGAGACGCCCAGCGGGTTGTCGAAGTCGCCGTCGTGCAGGTGTTTGAACTCGATGCCGAAGGTCTTCATCATCCAGATCAGCTCGCGCGTCGTCAGCACGGCGTCGGTGTACGGCACCCCGGCCGCGTCCGCGTGCTCGGGCCGGCGCGCCTCGTACTTCTTGGCCGTGCACGGCATGACGCCGACCACGTAGATGTTCTTCGGATCGAGCCCGCTCTTCTCCGCGTAGTACGTCTTCAGGAGCACGGAGAGCATCGTCATGGGCGACCGGCACGTCGAGGCGTGCGGGATCAGCTCGGGATAGAAGTGCTCCATGAACTTGATCCAGCCCGGCGAGCAGGACGTGATCAGCGGCAGCCGGTCGTTGCTCTTCAGGCGCCGGATGAACTCGTGGGCCTCCTCGACGATCGTCAGGTCGGCGCCGAAATTGGTGTCGAACACCCGGTCGAAACCCAGGATGCGCAACGCACTGATCATCTTGCCCGTCGCCGGCGAACCCGGCTCGAAGCCGAACCCCTCGCCGATCGCCGCCCGGATGGAGGGCGCGGTCTGCACCACGACGTGCTTGGCCGGATCCTCCAGCGCCTTGAATACCTCGTCGGTGGCGCTGTGCTCGATGATCGCCGCCGTCGGGCACACGTTGGCGCACTGGCCGCACTGGACACAGACGGAGGTCAGCATGTCGCCCTCGTGCGCGGGGGCGACGCAGATCTGGAACCCGCGCCGGTGCTGGCTCAAGTTGTAAACGCCCTGCACCTCGTTGCATACGCGCACGCAGCGCCCGCACAGGATGCACTTCTCCGGGTCGCGGATCACGGCCGGCGAGGACAGGTCCTTTGGCGGCTGCTTGCGCTCGCCCTGGAACAGCCGGTCGCGGATGCCCAGTTCGTACGAGAGCTTCTGCAACTCGCAGTTCCCGTTGCGCTCGCAGGTCTGGCAGTCCTGCGGGTGGCTGTCGAGGATCAGTTCCACCACGTCGCGCCGCAGGCGGCGCAGCTGGTTGGAGGAGGTCCGGACCTTCATGCCGTCGGCGACCGGGTAGGCGCAGGAGGCCACGGGGTTTCGCTGACCCTCGACCTCGACCAGGCACACGCGGCAGGCGCCGAGAATGCTCAAGTGCGGGTGGTAGCAGAGCCGCGGGATCTTGACCCCGACCGCGTCGGCCGCGTCCATGATGGTGGAGCCGGCGGGCGCCTTGGTGACGACCCCGTCGATCGAAAGGGTGACTTCGTTTTCGGTGGACATGGCTATTTCCTCAATATGGCGTCGAACTTGCAGGCGGCCAGGCACTGGCCGCACCGGATGCACTTCTCCTGGTCGATCACGTGCACCTTCTTCGGCGCGCCCTCGATGCACTTCACCGGGCACTTGCGCGCGCAGGCGGTGCAGCCGGTGCAATTCTCCGGGATCACCGAGTACGCCACCAGCGAGGCGCAGACGCCGGCCGGGCACTTCTTTTCGCGGATGTGCGCGTCGTACTCGTCGCGGAAATGCTTGATCGTGCTAATCACCGGATTAGGCGCGGCCTGCCCCAGGCCGCACAGCGAGGCCTTCTTCACCGTGTCGGCCAGGCGCAGCAGCTTCTCGACGTCGCCTTCCTTCCCCTGCCCCTTCGTGATGCGCTCCAGCATCTCCAGCATGCGCTTGGTGCCCTCGCGGCAGGGCGTGCACTTGCCGCACGACTCGTCCTGCGTGAACTCGAGGAAGAACCGCGCGACGTCCACCATGCAGGTGTCCTCGTCCATCACGATCATCCCGCCCGAGCCCATGATGCTGCCCGCCGCGGCGAGCGAGTCGTAGTCCACCGGCGTGTCCAGCGCGGCGGCCGGCATGCAGCCGCCGGCCGGCCCGCCGGTCTGCACGGCCTTGAACGCCTTGCCGCCCCTGATGCCGCCGCCGACGTCGTAGACGACCTCGCGCAGCGTCGTGCCCATCGGCACCTCGATCAGGCCGGTGTTGTTCACCTTGCCCGCGAGGGAGAAGACTTTCGTGCCCTTGCTCTTCGCCGTGCCGAGCGAGGCGAACCACTCCGGGCCGTCGATGATCACCACCGGCACGTTGGCCAGGGTCTCGACGTTGTTGATCACCGTCGGCTTGCCCCAGAGGCCGGCCGTGGTCGGGAACGGCGGCCGCGGGCGCGGCATGCCGCGCGAGCCCTCGATGGACTTCAGCAGCGCGGTCTCCTCGCCGCAGACGAACGCGCCGGCGCCGAGCCGCAGCTCGATGTCGAAATCGAACTTCGAGCCGAGGATGTTCCTCCCCAGCAGGCCGGCCGCGCGCGCGTCCGCGATCGCCCGCTCGAGCCGCTTGATGGCCAGCGGGTATTCCGCGCGGATGTACACGTAGCCCTGGCTCGCGCCGATGGCATAGCCGCCGATCATCAGGCCCTCGAGGATCGTGTGCGGGTCGCCCTCGATCGTGCTGCGGTCCATGAACGCGCCGGGGTCGCCCTCGTCGGCGTTGCACACGATGTACTTCTGGTCGGCCTTCTGCGAGGCCGCGAACTGCCACTTCATCCCGGTCGAAAACCCGCCGCCCCCGCGCCCGCGCAGCCCGGACTTGACCACGGCATCCACGACCTGCTTCGGGGTCATTTCGGCCAGCACCTTGGCCAGCGCGTCGTAGCCCTCGACGGCGACGTACTCGTCCAGGCTCTCGGGATCGATCACGCCGCAGTTCCGGAGCGTCAGCCGCAACTGCTTGCCGAAGAAGGCCTCGTCGCCGTAGAGCGGGAGGAACCGGTTCGCGATCCGCTTGCCGCCCCACGCGTACTCGGCCACCGGCCGGTCGCCCTTCAGGTGCTTCTCGACGATCTTCGCCGCCTTCTCCGGGGTCAGCTTCTGGTAGAGCACGCCGTCGGGATAGACGAAGGCGTTGGGGCCGCGCTCGCAGAGGCCGTAGCAGGCAGAGGTGGTGACCGCGACCTGGTCCTTCAAGCCGAATTCCTCGACGCCTTTCAGGAAGGCCTCGCGGATCCCCTCGCCCTTCCGGCAATGCATCCCGCCGCACACGCCGACGACCTTGCCCGTCATCGGGAGCTTCGCCGCGTGCCGCATCGTGAACTCGTCCACCACCTTCCCGCCGCGGATGTGCTGCTCGACGATTTTCTCCGCGCGCGCGGGCGTGACCTTGACGTACTTCACGGGGATGTGCCCCTGCGCGATCACGGAGACGACGGGCTCGAGGTCGCAGCGACCGGTGCAGCCGACGCGCCCGAGGGCGACCTTCGGCGCCCCGGGCTTGGCCAGCAGCTCGCTGAACTTGTCGTAGACCGGCCCGGCGCCCGCGGCGTTTTCGCACGTCGCGGAACCCACGGTGATCCGGGTGGGGTTCTGGAACTTGTCTTCGAACAGCCGCATGACGGCCCGGCGGCGCATCTGCAGCACTTTGTCTCTCGGTGTGGGCATGGCTTATGCTTTCTCCTGTTCGGGGAAGACCGGCAAGGTGAAATGGAAACGCACCCACTGGCCGGGCTCGGACTCGACCCCGATCCGGCCGCCGTGGGCCTCGACGATGTGGCGGGTGATGAAAAGGCCCAGGCCCGTGCCCTTCTGCCGCCGGGTCCCGTCGGCCTCTTCGAGCCGCATGAATTTCTGGAACACGGTCTCCAGCTTGTCCGGCGGGATGCCGGGCCCCTCGTTGAAGACACTGAATTCGACGAACCCGTCCCGGCGCTGCGCGTCGAGCCGCAGGAGCCCGTCGTCCCGGCCGTACTTGATCGCGTTGCTGATCAGGTTCTCGAAGACCTCGCGGGTCATGTTCAGGTCGGTCTTGAGCCGCAGGTCGGCGGCGATCCGGTTCTCGAGACGCATCCGCCGCGCCTGGAGGTCCGCCTCGCCGGCCTCCAGCAACGGAAGGACGACCTCCTCGGCCACCGCGACGCGCGTCGGCACGGGGTGGAGCTCGCCGGTCTCGATGCGGGAAAGGTTCAGGTAGTGGCGGACCATCTCCACGATGCGCTTGCTGTTGGTCTCGATGTTGCGCGCGGCCTTCTCCTGGCCGGGCGTCAGCGGACCGAGCTTCTGCTGGCGAAGCAGGAAAACGTAGTTCATGATCGAGGCCACCGGGCTTTTCAGTTCGTGGGAGACGAAGCCCAGCATGTCCATGTAGCTGGTGTTCAGCGCAGAGACGGCTTCGTTGGTCTCTTTCAGCTTCGCCTCGCGCTCCTCCAGGGCCTTGGCCATCTCGTTGAACGCCACGACCAGGTTCTCAATCTCGCCGCAGGAACTCCGGCATTCCACGGGGTTGTGGGGTTCGCCCTTGCGCATGCGCTGCGAGGCTTCCACCAGGCGATGGATGGGATTTGCGAGCCGGCCGGCCATGATGAACGCCAGGACCAGCGCGGCGGCCAGGCCGAAGATCGACAGCCCCGCGTAACGGAACATGATGTTCCGGCCCAGCGCCGTGAACGGGCGCTCCAACCGCCCGACGTACAACATGCCGACGACCTCGCCGTTGAAATCGCGGACCGGGTCGTAGGCGGCCAGGTACGGTTCCTTGACCACGAAGGCCGGACCGATCCACGGCAGGCCGTTGTCCAGAACGCGGTCCGCGACTTCCTTGGAGACGCGCGTGCCGATCGCGCGGTTGCCGTTGGGCAGGCGCACGGTGGTGGCGATCCGGCAATCCTTCAGGAAAATCGTCGCCGTGCCCATGGCGAGGCCCTTGTACTGCTCGTTCTTGTAGATGACCTCCGTCATCCGGTCCACGAGGTCCTGGTTGCGGTTGAGCAGGACGCCGGCGTAGACCGCCCCCAGCAGCTGGGGCCCCTTGAAAATCGGCACGCCGGTCGCGAGAACCATGCCCCGGCTCTCCTCGGTCAGCGGCGACGCCCGGGCGCGCGGGGTTTTCTCCAGGACCAGGAACGCCTTCTCGGCCAGCCCGTCGGCCTCGAGGTCCAACTCGGGCTGCGACATCAGCGTCACGCCCGAGGCGTGGTCGCCCTTCAGCGCGCGGGCGACCACGGGGTTCTGCTTCTGGAAGTCGCCGGTACGGTACGGGGGCGCGGCGCGCAGCACCACCTGGCCCTCCGGCGAGACCACGGTCAGGAAGTCCAGGCCGAAACTCGTGCGGATGGTCTCGAGCCGCTGCTGGATATCCTGGGACGCCCAGTCGTGCTCGGACGCGGCGTCCACCACGATCTTCTTGATGGCGACGAGGTCCAGGACGGTTTCCAGGTCGTGCAGCTTGGAGTTGAAGATCGCCCAGGCGCTCCCGATGTCGAGGCTGACCTGGTTCTGCGCCTCGCCCATCACCCGCTTGCGGATGATCTGGATGCCGATGAGCGAGGACAGCAGGCCGAACACGATCGCCAGCGCCGCGAACGCCTGGAATAGTTTGGTCTTAAGCATCGAGATCCGCCTTCACTCCCGGCGTCGCAGGAGCTCCGCCCTCCAAAATGAGAAGACAACTGGAGGGTCGAGCTCCCGCGAGACCGGATATGAAATCAATCCTGGGTTTCATCATCAACAGAAAAACGCCACCTTCTCAAGCTTCGTCGCAATGTCCACGTTATCCACCACCGCCCACGCCGGCGTCTTCAACGGCGTCGGCGCGAAATTCAGGATGCCCCGGACGCCCGCCAGCAGCAGTAAATCCGTCATTCGCTGGGCGGCCTCCGCCGGGACCGTCAGGATGCCGACCGTGATGCCCTCCCGGGCGATCACCGAGGTCAGCGCATCCACCGGATGGCACGGGCAGCCGGCGAACTCGCCCTGCCCCTTGGCCGGGTCGCTGTCGAACGCCGCAATGATCCGCGGCCGGGCCTGGCGGAAAGCGAAGTAACCGAGCAACGCGCGCCCGAGTTTGCCAATGCCGACGAGCGCGGCCTTCTGGTCACGCTTCTGTTCGAAAAGCCCGTTGATGCTCCGGACCAGGTCCGCCACGGCGTAGCCGCGCGCCGGGTTGCCCGTGTAGCCAATCGCCATCATATCCCTACGCACTTGGGCGGCGGAATTGTTGGCCTTCTCCGCAATTTCGTGGGAGTGAATGAACTCCACCCCTTGCTCGGATAGTCCATCCAGAAGCCGGCGATAGAGCACCAGTCTTTCAACTGTTCTCGCCGGAACTCCCGTATTTTCAGAAGATAACATGAGTTACGTTACTAGTTTCACAATGTGAATTATTTCACAGCATTAACCTACCCGGATCGGCGGGATCGGTCAATGGGAAAAAACTGGAGCCAGGAATCTCCTGGCCGACCGGGGATGACCGGGCCCGTGTTGTGTCCCATAAATGACCATGCATACGACATTGTCATCCCGAGCGGAGCGAGGGATCTCCACCTGGTTGATGCTCGTGGAGATCCCTCGACACACTCGGGATGACAGATGGTTCTTTCCGCGCATGGGGATGTTCGGGACAGGACACGGGTTCCCCCTTGTCCTCCCCTGCCCGGCCACATGTCCGGGACGGCTGAAGACCAAGCTACTGGGCTCGGACCCGGAAGAAGAAGTTGGAGTATCCCGTCAGCACTTTCGAGACGTCCACGGTCGCCGAGCAGTGCCCGTCGAATCCCGGCACTCCGCCGTAATTCCGTACGGCCCGCCAGACAGAGCCCGGCGTCAGGTTGGTCGTGTATTCCAGCGAGTACACCAGCCCGTTCGTGACGGGCCACTGGAACAGACCCTCCGAGCCCGCCAGGGCGATGTCCATATCCGGGATGATCTCCCTTTTCTCGTCAAAGGGTTCGATGACCAGGTCGTCCACCTCGGCCTCGGCAAACTCGTTCGTGGTCTTGGTCAGGTAATTATAGGGATTCAGGGGCAGCACCAAGCGGAAGTCGCCGGTGATGGCATCGGGCGTCTTGAAAGCGCGCTCGTAGAAGCGCCATTCGCCGTCCGTCGCGGCCAGCACGGGAAATTCGGCCAGCCCGAACTGGTAGTCGTTGTTGGAATCGTTGTGGCCCAGCCGGGGACACAGCGTGCCGGACGTGACGCGATACCAGAAGCTCCATCGATACCACCGTCCCGTCGCCACGGGGACGAACCGCTGCTGCAGGCCGCTTCGATTGGCGATCCAGTTGGTCCCGCTGAAAGTCCGGAAATGAAGCGATTGCGCGCCCCCGCGCGGATCGGCCGCGCTTTTCTCCTTGAGCTCCGGCGTGCCCCAGCACCACCACTGGCCGAATTGGCGGCCCTCCATATCACCGTCCAGGACGATCCGCGTGTCCTGCCCGGCCGTGATCTGGATGTCGTCGGCCCAGGCCTCGCCGGCGCTGGCGATCAGGGCCAACCGGAAGTCGTGGGTGAAACCGGCGGGCACGGTGAACCGGCGCTCCATGGTGTTCCAGGCCCCGTAGTTGGCGACGCCGAGATCGTAGTAGCGGTTTTCGAAGTCGCTGTTGGAATCCTGGATGCCCAGCAGAACGCGCAACGTGCCGGTCTTCACTTTCGCCGACAACCGCAGCGTGTACTCGGCGCCGGCCGTGACGGGGAGATTCAACTGCTGCACGCCGCCGGTGGCCACGTGGAGCACCGTCGAGCCGCGTTCCGCGTCGAACTCCTTGGCCTTGACGAGCGGCGCGCCCCAGTCCAGCCACGCGTTCGTGTCCGCCGACTCCATGTCGCCGTCCTGGACGATTTGCGCGGACGCGCACCAGGACATCAGCACGGAACCCAATATCGCGATTGCCTTCTTCATGCCATTCTCCGCTCTTGAGTCCGCGGACCGATAGGGGCCGGGACTTCAGCCCTGTAGTCGCGCCGCGGGATTCCTTTCGTCCCAGCCGCGGAGAAGGCGCATCATAACTGCCTGGGGGAAGGAAGAATACGACGGAAGAGCGAAGGCGATTTCTTTACCGAACGACGTCGAGGATCGGCCGGTCGCCGATGTAGAGGTCCTCGATGGCCGCTCGCCCGCGCCAGACGCGGACTTGCAGCCAGGCGTCCTGCGCGCCCTGCCGGCTGTGCTCGCCATAGGCGCGCTCGGCCTCCGGGGCGAGGCGCTCGCTCATGTAAAACCGGTCCAGCGGAAGCTTGAGCCAGGCTTTCTTTTCCGGGTCGTTGAACGAAGCGAGGCGGGTCCGGATGCTCGGCTTCCCGGGCGGGCACCGGTCATGAAGCCCGACGAAGCGCGCGAACCCGTCTTCGCCCACGGCCAGCTCGGCGAAGTACCATCCGCCCTGCTCGCGCGTCCATGGCCCGTCGAAGGGAACCGTGTCCGGCTCCACGCGGACGGCCACGTAGCGGCCGCGGAAGGCGTCCACCGGGTCCACCGGGGCGGTCTTGAATTTATAGACGTCGCCATACCGCAGGGTCAGTTCGCGCTCGACGATCTTCCACGTCGCGGCGACCCACTGCGCGGCGCAGGCGGCCAGGAAGAGGATGAGCAGGACGCGGCGGTTCATGGCGCGCCTCCCTTCCGCCGCAGCATGATCCAGTTGGCGCCGAGGAACCCGAGCCCCAGGAGGATGAACACGATGCCCTTGGCCACGAAGGAAAGATCGCTGTCAAAGAACCGCACGATAATCAGCGTGCCGAGGATCAGCATGCCGCCGTTGACCTTACCGAGCTGCCGCTGGCGGGCGCCGGAAACCAGGATGACCAGGCCCAGCGCGAACAAATACCCGTTCGCGACCAGCCACATCAGCCCGTCGTCCAGCAGGGGACCGAGCCAGACCAGCAACGGGAAAACCCCGAAGGCCATGAGGCCCCACCGCCCCCGCCGAACGGTCCAGCCGACCAGCGCCCCGTAAGCCAGCGGGAGCGCGGCGCCCAGTACGACGCCGGCCACACCGCTGCCGAGCAGCCCGACGAATTCCCGGGCGGAAAGCAGGCCGGCGTCCCATTCGAAGCTCATGATAAAAGCCATGAGCACGATGCCGCCGGCCCCCAGCATTTTCATGGGGCGCTGCCAGGCCGTCGGGGCCTCCTCCAGCCACAAGGAATCCGCCAGATAGAAGGCGCCCAGCAGCAGGGCATACAGCAGAAGCAGGTATTCCTCGACCTGCTCGCCCACCATGGCGCCGGACACGGCCAGCAGGCTAATGGCCATACCCCACAGCAACAGAGCCGCGCGGGCCTGGTACCGGTTCTCGCGGACACGGGCCGCAAGGTACGGCATCAACAAGACCAGCCACAGCCAGTACCAGGACGGGCCGCAGGTTTCGATGGTCATGAGGGTCCAGCATGAGGTGCCGGCCAGATAGAAAAGGACCGGCAGGACCGCGCGATGCGTGTAGACCAGCGGCAGGCCCAGCAGCATCCAGGTCAGGACAAAGGACTCCGTGTCGGCGGCGACGTGATAGGTCTGCGCGATCAGGGCCATCGACGCGCCAACGACCAGCATGAGAAAGATCGAGGACGCCTCCCGCAGGCCGGCGGACGGGTTCTGGCGAACGACCGCGCGGCCCGCCATGATTTGGCCGACCAGCAGCAGGACCAGGGAAATCCCCGCGCGCACGGGTCGCGATATCTGCTCCCAGTTGTGCGCCAGCAACAGGATAATGCCGAATCCAATCAGCACGGCGCCGAGGATCGCGAAGAGCGTCAACAGCCACCCGCGGCCGGCCGCCGGCTGCGCGGAGCGATAGTGGCGCCGCAGCGATTCCGCCTGTTCCGGCGTCAACACGCCCTGCCCCACCAGCCCGGGCAGTTCGTTCAGCAGCCACTGGATAGTGCCTTTGCGAGTCATGGGAGGGTTCAGGGTTCAGGGGAGGGGCAGGAGCAGGAGGTCTTTTCGCCGGACGGGCCCTTGCAACTGCAGGAGCCGTGGCGGCGGTTTCGACGCGTCAGCGCCAGGCCGAGCCCGAGAATGCACAGGGCCACGACACCCAGCACGACCGCCAGTTGCACGAGCAGGTTCATGACTCGCTCTTGATCATGACCAGGGCCATTTTGAACGGCTTCGCGGCCTTGAGGGCGTGCGGCTCGTGGGCCGGCATGATGACCATGTCGCCGGCCTTCGCCCGCAGGCCTTTCCCGGAAATCGTGATGCGGGCCTCGCCGTCGAGGATCCAGACCATCGCGTCGAACGGCGCGGAATGGGTGCTCAAGCCCTGCCCCTTGTCGAAGGCGAACACGGTCACGGTGCCGGCCTTCTTAGAAAGTACAGTACGGCTGACCACCGCCCCGGCCTGGTAGTCCGCCAGCCCGGTCAGCGGTATCGCCCGGGACATCAAATCGCCCGGCTTTTTCACGGTTTTTTTAAGCGCCATATGGGTCTATCCCTTCTCCAAACATCTTCCCCGTTCAGAAGTATACTATACCTGATCGTCCGCGGCTGGTACAAAAGACTTACATGAAACGGTTGCATTATCCAGTCCTGCTCCTCGCGCTGCTGGCCGGCCGCGCCGCATCGGGCGCATGGCAGGACAAGGTCGACCCGCGCGTGCTGCAATCCGTTGATGGTTCCAGCGATGCGCAGACGGAATTCCTGGTATTCCTGGATGAGCGCGCCGACCTGTCGGGGGCCGCCGCACTGCGGACCAAGGAGGAAAAAGGCCGGTTCGTGTACCGCGCGCTGACGGCAACCGCTGAACGGACCCAGCCCGCCCTGCGCGCGCGCCTGCAATCCCTGGGCGCGCTCGAGCAGTCGTTCTGGATCGACAACATGCTCCTCGTCCGCGGCAACGCGTCCCTGGTCCGCGAATTGGCGGAACGGGGTGACGTGCGCCGCCTGTCCGCGAATCCCTGGGTGGACGCGCGCCTGCCCCGCGACCTGGCCGCCCCGCGCTTGCCGGACGCGCCCACCGCCGCGGAGTGGGGCGTCAGCAAGGTCAACGCGACCGGCGTCTGGGCGCTGGGTTTCACGGGCCAGGGCGCGGTCGTCGGCGGCCAGGACACCGGCTACGACTGGGATCACCCGGCGCTGAAAAACCAGTACCGCGGCTTCGACGGGAGCGCGACCAACCACAATTATAACTGGCACGACGCGATCCACAGCGGGGGCGGCGGCTGCGGTGCGGACTCGCTTGTTCCCTGCGACGACGACACGCACGGCACGCACACGATGGGCACCATGGTCGGCGACGACGGGGCCGGCAACCAGGTCGGCGTCGCGCCCGGCGCGCGCTGGATCGGGTGCCGCAACATGAACGTCGGCTGGGGCACGCCGGCGACGTACGCGGAGTGCTTCCAATGGTTCGTCGCGCCCACGGACCTGACGAACGGGAATCCCGACCCGGCGAAGGCGCCGGACGTGATCAATAACTCCTGGGGGTGCCCGACGGCCGAGGGATGCACGGATCCCAATGTCTTGAGCGGCGTCGTGGCCGCCGCGCGGGCCGCCGGCATCGTCGTCGTGGCCTCGGCCGGCAACAGCGGTTCGGCTTGCGGCACGGTCAGCGATCCGCCGTCCTTCTACGAGGATTCCTTCACCGTCGGCAACACGGACTCCAGCGACAACATCAACAGCGGCAGCAGCCGCGGCCCGGCGACGGCGGACGGCAGCGGGCGGATGAAGCCCGACATCAGCGCGCCGGGCACCAGCGTACGCTCCTGCGTGCCCGGCACGGGCTACGGATACAAGACAGGCACCAGTATGGCGGCCCCGCACGTCGCGGGCACCGTGGCGCTGGTCCTGTCGGCGCATCCCGGGCTGCGCGGGCAGGTGGACCGGATCGAAAAACTGATCGAGCGAACGGCCGTGCCGCGGACCACCGCCCAGGAATGCGGCGGCGTGGCCGGGACAAACGTGCCCAACAATACCTACGGCTGGGGCCGCGTGGACGCCTGCCGGGCCATCGGGCTCGACGACGACGACGCGGACGGCATGCCGAACTGGTGGGAAATCGTCTTCGACCTTAACCCCACGAACGCCGCCGACGCCGGGCTCGATCCCGACGGCGACGGGCTGTTCAATGACCAGGAATTCAGCGCGAACACCGATCCCACGAACGGGACCTCGGTGCTTCAACTGACCGAGGCCCTGCCTTCGGGCTCCAACGCGGTGGCCGTGGCGTGGCGGACCGGCCAGGAAGGATTCGACACCGGCCGCACGTACGATCTCTACCGGTCGTCCAGCCTGGCCGATGGCGGAGACTGGACTTGCGTGGCCTCCAACATCCCTGTCGCCGGCGCACTGACCGGGTTCACGAACGAATGGGATTCGGGCGCGGTTTCGCAGGCCTACTACCGCGTCGCGATTTCCGGCGCGAGCAACGAGGTCCTGTCTGCGCCGATCGCGCTGCGGCCACGCCGCTAAGCGGGCCGCGGGCGGCCCCCTGAATCTTTAGCGTGCGTGACTTTTCTGTACGAGCCGGTGAAATGTGACACGGGCGTCTCGCCCGTGCTTTTTCACGGCCGGGACGGCCGTGCCACCCTTCATATCCAATCCTTCGCTAAACATTCAGGCGACCCTGCTCCACTGCAAACCGGCTGGCTTTTTGATCCCGCGCTGGTATCGTGACCGTTTGCGCGGAGAGAAACCGATGGACTTGCTGACCAGAATCCGAAACGGCGTGTTCCTGATGGACGGGGCCATGGGCACCCAGATCCAGGCCCGCGCCGTGCCGGCGGACGCCTGGCAGGGCCGCGAGGGCTGCAACGAGCTGCTCAACGTCACGGCCCCCGACATCATCGGCTCCATCCACCGCGCCTATTTCGAGGCCGGCAGCGACGCCGTCGAGACGAATACCTTCGGCGCCTCGCCCCTCACGCTCGGGGAATACGAATTGAGCGATCGCGCGCGGGAGATCAACCGGGCGGCCGCCCGGCTGGCCCGCGAGGCGGCGGCCGCTTTCTCTACGCCCGACAAGCCGCGCTATGTCTTCGGGTCCATCGGGCCCGGAACCCGGCTGCCGACGCTCGGCCAGGTGGGGTTCGACGACCTGCGCGCGGCGCTGCGGGTCCAGATGGAAGGGCTGCTGGAAGGCGGCGCGGACGGCATCCTCCTGGAAACCTGCCAGGACCTGCTTCAGATCAAGGCCGGCCTCGCGGCCTATGACGACGTGGTGGGCCGCTCGGCGAAAGTACCGCTGTACGTCTCCGTGACCGTGGAGCAGACCGGCACGTTGCTGATCGGCTCGTCCATCGCCGCCGTCGTCGCCGCGCTGTCGCCCTACCCCATCCACCTCCTCGGGCTGAACTGCGCGACCGGGCCCGAGGCGATGCGTATCCACCTGGACTACCTGGCGGCGAACTGGCCCCGGTTCCTGGCCTGCATGCCGAACGCCGGCCTGCCGGAAATGAAGGCCGGCGGGGTTCACTATCCGCTGGGGCCCGCCGTCTTCGCGGAGAAACTCGGCGCCATGGCCCGCGAGGTGGGGCTGAACGTCGTCGGCGGCTGCTGCGGCACGACGCCGGACCATCTCCGCGCCCTGGCCGCCGCCTTGGACGGGTTCGTCGCGCCGGCCCGCGCCGCGCGGGCCCCGCAGCAGGCGGCCAGCGTCTTCTCGCCCGCGGACCTGACGCAGGATCCGCCGCCGCTGTATATCGGCGAGCGCGCCAACGCGACGGGCTCCAAAAAGTTCCGCGACGCCTTGCTGGCCGATAAGTACGACGACGCCTTCGCGATCCTGCCGGAGCAGGAGGAAGCCAGCGCCCACATCCTCGACTTGAGCTGCGCCTACGCGGGCCGCGACGAGAAGAAGGACATGGAGATCCTCGTCGCGCGCGCCGCCCGCGAGTGCCGCGCGCCGCTGATGATCGACTCCACGCAGGCCGACGTCATCGAGGCCGCGCTGAAGCTCTACGGCGGCCGCGCGCTGATCAATTCCATCAACTTCGAGTCCGGCGAGGACCGCGCCCGCCACGTCGCCGGGCTCGCGCGGAAATTCGGCGCGGGACTGGTCTGCCTGACGATCGACGAGACGGGCATGGCCATGACCGCCGACCGCAAGGTCGCCATCGCGCGGCGGCTGGTCGAGTTCTGCGAGGCCGAGGGGGTCCGCCGGGACGCACTGTTCGTGGACACGCTGACCTTCACCATTGGCAGCGGCGACCCGACGCTGCGCACGGCCGCGCTGGAGACCCTCGAGGCGATCCGCCGGATCAAGCGGGAACTGCCCGGCGTCCGGACGATCCTCGGCCTGTCGAACATCTCCTTCGGGCTCAAACCCGCGGGCCGGAAGGTGCTCAATACCGTATTCCTGGACCGCTGCCTCAAGGCGGGCATGGACGCGTGCATCATCAACGTCGCGTCCATCGTGCCGCTGACGGACCTCGCACCCGACGCCCTGCGCGTGGCCAACGCGCTGCTGGACAACGATGCCTCGGCGGGCGACCCGCTGGAAAGCTTCATACAGTTCTTCGAGGGCGCGGTGGACACGGGGGCCGAGGCCGCCGCGGCCGAACTGCCGCCGGCGGAGGCGCTGGCCCGGGCGGTGATCAAGGGCAAGACCCAGCCGCTGGAGGCCGCCATCCCCGTCCTGCTCGGGCAGTACGCAGCGGAACACATACTGAACGAGATCCTGATCCCGGCGATGAAGGAGGTCGGCCGCCTGTTCAACGACGGCATCCTGCAACTGCCGTTCGTCCTGAAGTCCGCCGAGGTGATGAAGAAGGCCGTGGACCTGCTCAAGCCGCACATGAAGAAGGACGAGAGCGGCGGGCGGCGCGGCCTGATGGTCCTCGCCACCGTCGCGGGCGACGTGCACGACATCGGCAAGAACCTCGTGGACATCATCTTGAGCAACAACGGGTTCCAGGTCGTCAACCTGGGCACGAAGATGCCGATCGAGAGAATGATGGCGGCCGTGCGCGAGCACAAGGCCGACGTGCTGGGGATGAGCGGCCTGCTGGTCAAGTCCGCGGCGATCATGGCGGAGAACATGAAGGCGCTCGAGGCGTCGGAAATCCGGATACCGATCTTCCTCGGTGGCGCGGCGCTGACCCCCGGGTTCGTGGCCGACGCGTGCCAGCCCCAGTATTCTTCGCCGGTCGTGTACTGCAAGGATGCCTTCGAGGGCCTGGCAAAAATGCGGGAGCTTTCTGAAACCGGCCGCCTGGAAAAAACCCCGCCGAAGCCGCCCTCGGCCCCGGCGGTGGATTTCGAGGCGCCGCCGGTGAGCATTGATCTTTCCCTGCCGCCGCCCAAGCCGCCGTTCCTCGGGCACCGGCTCGCCACGGATATCCGGCTGGAGGATGTCTACCCGTACCTGAACGAGACCGCGCTGATCCGCGGCCGGTGGGGCTACCGGCGCGGCAAGCTGGGCGCGGACGAATACAACCGGCTCATCGAGGACGAGGTGAAGCCTCGCCTGGAAGCCCTGAAAAAGCAGTGCGCCGAGTCAGGCCTCTTCCAACCGAAGGCGGCGCACGGCTGGTTCCGGTGCCGGGCCGAGGGCGAGACGCTGACGGTGTTCCCCGCGGACGGCGGAGAAGCGATCCCCATGGTGTTCCCGCGGCAGGCCCGGTCGCCGGGCCTCTCGATCCCCGACTTCTTCCGGCGCGACGAAGATATCGCGGGCTTCATGGTCGTGACGCTCGGCCCGGGGCTGGAAACCGAGAACGCCCGGCTGTTGCAGCGCGATCATTACCAGGACTACTTCCTGCTGCACGGCCTGGCGGTGGAAGTCACTGACGCGCTGGCCGAGTACTGGCATGCCCGGATGCGGGCGGAGTTGGGTTTCACCGAGCCGCCGCTGGCGATCCAGGATTATATCGTGCAGAAGTACCGGGGCTCGCGGTACGGGTTCGGCTACCCGGCGTGCCCGGACCTCGCGATGAACAAGAGCTGCTGCGATCTCGTCCATGCCGGAGAGATCGGCGTGACCCTGTCGGACAATTTCATGATGGTGCCGGAGGTGACGACGTCCGCCCTCGTCGCGCACCACCCGGCGGCGAAGTACTTCAATGTCTGAAGAAGAGCCCGCGGATTACGCGGATGGACGCGGATACGAGCAGGCCACATGACTAATAAATATTCCCATTTTTCCGAGGTGGACTGGGCGCACTGGAACCCGACCGAGCGCGCGACGCTGATGTTCGTCATCCGCGACGGGCAGGTGCTGCTGATCCACAAGAAGAAGGGGCTCGGCGCGGGGAAGATCAACGGGCCGGGCGGCCGGCTGGACCCGGGCGAAACCCCGCGGCAGGCGGCCATCCGCGAGGTGCAGGAGGAACTGGTCGTCACGCCCACGGGCGTGCGCGAGGCGGGCGAGCTGATGTTCCAGTTCGTGGACGG
The DNA here is from genome assembly GCA_018001225.1 of Kiritimatiellia bacterium. Lineage (NCBI taxonomy): Bacteria > Pseudomonadati > Kiritimatiellota > Kiritimatiellia > Kiritimatiellia bacterium. Next base: position 55,871 of record JAGNIJ010000012.1, read on the forward strand.
GTTTTCCATCCACGGCTACGTCTTCACGGCGACCGGCATCGAGGGCGAGCCCCAGGAAACCGGCGAGGCGATCCCGCTCTGGACGCCGCTGGACCAGATCCCGTTCGACCGGATGTGGGAGGACGACCGGGTGTGGATCCCCCTGATGCTGGCCGGCACGCCGTTCACGGGCCGGTTCCTCTTCGACGGGGACAAGATGCTGGAGTATCGGCTGGAAGAAGGCCGCGACGCTCTCCGCCACGGCGGACCGGCGTGACGCCGAATCGGTCTCACTCCAACGCGGAGCGAACTTCTCGGATCAACTGCTCGACGCGGGCGAGGATGGCGCCGATTTCGCGGCGGGTTCGGCTGCGCCACTCCATGTCGGCCAGGCGCTGCTCGTCGGCCGCGTCCAACCCGGCGAGGGCGTCTTTCAAGTACCGGCGGGCCTTTTTGAGCCGGACCAGCGTGTCGCCGGCAAACAGCGGGTCCGGCGGCCATTCTTGCTCCCGGGAAGAACGGTTCAGCGCGCCGGCCAGCTTGGCGGAGGCGAACTGGACGCCGTGCTCGATTTCATAAAAGGGGTGTTCCGGGGACGCCCCCTCGGGAATCCAACGATTGTTCTTCGCGTCGTGGTGCAGGCGCACGCCCAGTTCGCTGCACAGCTCGACCAGCGGGTGATCGGGAAGGTCTACGGGTTCGCCCTTCATCTCCTCGAGGGCTTCCTCGGCGGCGGCATTCATGTCCTCCACCCAGGCGGAGCGCTCGGCCTCCTCCTCGGGGGTCAGCGGCTCCGGTTCGGGCTCGCCGCGCTCGCGCCGCAGCCGGGAGCGTTCCTCGTCCATGATGCGCTCGAAATCCGCCTCCGCGCGGCCTTCCCGCTCGAGGCGCGCCTGGACGCGGTCCATCAGCAGGTCCATCCGGGCCGCCTCGGCGTCGGCCTCGGCTTCCGTCCGGCTGGTGGGCCTGTCGGCTTCCTCCTCGTTCCCCGCGGGCGCCGGCCCCGCCGCCCCGACCAGGCGTTCCATGAAACGTGTAATCGCTTCCTGGTTGGCCTTGCGCTGGGCATCTTCCTCGGACTCGGTCATCTGCCAGGAGGGCAGCCCGTCCAGTTCGATCCGGTAATCCGCGGACTCGATCACGACTCGCCCGTTACTCTCGCTGAACCATTCGAGGTAAAGGCTGTTCGCCCAGTGAAACGTGAAGGTCTTCCCGGACTTGTAGCCCGCCAGGAATTCCTCCATGGGGCCATCCGGCATCTTCACCTTGCGGGACGCCGTGATGTCGCCGACCACGCCGGCCTGGAGGTCCGCGAATCGGGAGAGGTCGGCCGTCTTGGGCGCCGGGTTGGTGATGAGCACGCGGTGGCCCGCGAGGTCCCGCCAGGGATTGCCCTCCAACTTCAGCGTCACCGGCCGGTCCCGGCCCGCGAACCAGAGCATTCCGGTCACGCGGCCTTTCGTCCGGTTGTCCAACTCCGCCCGGACCAGGGATTCCTCAATACGCCACGCCATGCCCTCCTCCTTACGGCAATTCCCGGAAATGGTGCTTGTGCCGGCGTTCGAGTTCCCACAGCTTGGCGTACTTGGCGAACGCGGCGTAGGCGCTGATGACGGCGATGATGAACCCGTGCATGCCGTCGAGGAATCCCGCGCGCAGGAAATACCCCTTGATGAAATGGAACGGCGGCCGGAAGAACAGGTCCAGCCACCGGAACGGCACCTCCTGCACGAACTTCTGCTGCGCGGAGATGGTGGAAAACCGGTTGGCCGTGTCCATGTGGTCGCGCAGGTCGTCGTAGGTGTAATGCCAGACAGGCCCCTTGAGCCGCTTGACAGGGCCCTTGACGACCACGGTGTCATGCGGCTCGATCCCCTCGGTGCGACCGCGGCTCTTGCGGAACAGGCGCAGCTTGACGTCCGGGTACCACTCGCCGTGCCGGATCCAGCGCCCGATGTAGTAGACCTGGCGGGGGAACTCGTAGCCCACGAACGGGTCGGTGCCGCGCTCGAACTCGGCCAGGATCTCCTCGCGCAGCGCGGGCGAGACCTCCTCGTCGGAATCCAGGTAGAGGATCCACGGGTGCAGGGCCAGGTCGCGGACCATGTTGCGCTGGGCGATGTACCCGAGCCACTCGTGCTGGTAGAACCGCTCCGTGTACTCGCGGCAGATGGCCGGGGTCTGGTCGGTGCTGAAGCTGTCCATGACGATGATCTCGTCGCACCAGGCGAGGCTGGCGAGGCAGCGGCGGATTTTCCGCTCCTCGTTGAAACAGATGACGCAGGCGGATATCTTCTCGCGCATGGCGGATCAGTCCGGCGCGGGTTCGCCGTCGGTTTCGCGCCAGAGGTCGGCGGGCAGCGTCCGGGGCCGGTCCACCTCGGCCTGGAGCACGTCCTTGTAGAACAGCTTGAGGCGGAACCCGTAGTACCGGCCCAGGTGCCCGGCCGCGCCCGGCACGCGGCACTGGATGGTCGCGATCGCCGAACCGCCGTTCGTGAGGACTCCCTCTTCGAACTCCGGAGGGCTGACCAGGACTTCCACCCGGGCCGGGTAAATACGCTGGGTTTCTTCCTCGCGGATGAACAACTGCACCTCCATCCGTACCCCCTCGGGCTCGATGGTCACGCCCGGCGCCGCGCGCAGGCGCAGGCGCAGCAGGCGCGCCTCGTCGGGAGAGTCGTCCTGGGGCAGCTTGACCTGCTCGACGGTCTCGATCGCGAGCCAGGCCGTGTAGTCCGGCGACGGGGCCGGCGGTTCCGGCGGCGCCGGGCTTACCGGGGCCGCGGGCGGCGTCGCCGTCCGCGTGCCCAGATCCTCGACGGTCTCCTTGATCGTCGCGAGCGTCGCCCGCATGGATCGCAACTCCTCCTCCATCTGCGGCGGCAGGACCGGCGGCGCCGGCTCGGGCGGAATGGGCGCCGGGGGCGGATTGGGCACCGCCGCGGCGGGCGTCTCCGACGGAGAGACCGCGGCCGGCTTTGCGCGCCGGGCAGCCCAACGCTGGTAGGCGATGAACAGCAGCAGGAACAGGAGCAGCAGGAGCAGCGTGCGGGGCGTGGCGCCCATCCGGCGCCGGGGTTCCTCCTCCCCGTCTTCCGCCGCGGTGGTCTCGACCTCGGTCTGGAGCAGGGCCTGGACCAGGAAGCGTGTCCGGCCGATCTCGATCTCGTCGCCGTGCCGCAGGTGCGCCTCGCGGACCTCCCGCTTGTTCACCAGAACGCGGTTCATCGTCCCCAGGTCTCGTACGACCAGTCCGCTGTCGTTGTGCTCGAACACGGCGTGGCGGAGCGCCACCTCCTCGTCGTCGAGGTGAATGGCGCAGGCGGGATCGCGGCCGACCGTCGTCGGCGCGCGCTCCACGGTCAGCCGGCGCCCCTTCAGGGGGCCGCTCAAAACTATGAGGCGGTACAGCATCGTTCCCCGGCTATTCTAATGAAAACCACCCGGAAGCCTAGTTTTTCCAATGTCCGGAAAAAGCGCGAGAATAATTTCCAAGGCTTGGACGCCGGCCTCACGGGCGCCACAGGTACATCAGGCGCGGCGCGTCCGAGCTCATCCAGCGCGGGAGCCGCACGGGGTTGCGCATGGAGGCCAGCCAGTCGGAAAAGGTCAGCGTGTGGGAATAACGCACCAGCTTGACCGATTTCTTCCCGAGTACTTCGGGCAACCCGTCCAGGAGGTCGGTCCAGTAGCCTATGTCATCGATCAGGCCGTATTGCTTCGCCACGTCGGAATCGAAGACGCGGCCGTCGGCCAGCTCGCGAAGCTTCTCCGGCTCGACGCCCCGGGCGGCGACCACGGCCTCGAAAAAACGGGCGTACGCGGAGTCGACGATCTTCTGCAGGATCGCCCGCTGTTCCTCCGAAACCTCTCGGAAGGGATTGAGCAGGTCCTTGTGCTCGCCGGACTTGATGGTCGTGTCCGTGACGCCCAGCTTCTCGCCGAGCGTCTTCCAGTTGAGCGTCTGCATGATCACGCCGATGGACCCCAGCAGGGCGGTCGGCTCGGCCACGATCCAGTCCGCGGGCAGGATGGCGTAGTACCCGCCGGAGGCCGCGAGGTCCTGGACATAAGCGACGACGCGGCGGTCCTCGCCGCTCTCCCGGAATTCCAGGACGGCCTGATAGATTTCGTCGGCCGAGGTCATGTCCCCGCCGGGCGAGCTGACCTCCAGGACGATGGCCGCGACGTCCTCGTCGTTCTGCGCCGCGCGGATTTGCCGGAGGATGGACTCGATGGGATCGAGCGCGGGCCCGAAGAGCGAGCCGTCGCTCACGAACCGGAACAACTCGCCCTGGACGGGAATACGCACGACCTTGGCCTCGCCCTCCCCCCACGACCAGGTCTCCTCGAATTCGGGAAACTCGTCCTCCGCCACTTCTTCTTCCGGGCTCCAGCCCGTGAGGGCGCGGCCCGCCAGCAGCCCGATGTTCATGGCCACGCTGCCGACCAGGGCCATGATCAGGAGGAGGAGCAACAACCAATAGCCCACGCGGGTCCCGGCTTTTTTCGTTTCCGTCATGGAAGGAATCTACCCGCTCGAACGCGGCGGCGCAACGCCATCGTTTCGTGATGGAGACGCCGCTCACCCGTGGCGCCAGCCTGCGGGCCGGGGGCGGCCCGTCTCCAACAGCACCTCGCTAGGGAGCCGGCAGCCGGGCTCCCGTGAGATTCACAAAGCCCGGCGTGGGCCGGCAGACGAACCGGCCGCCGGACTCGCGCAGGATGAACAGCGCCTCGATCCCCGGCCAGGACTCGATCCACTTCATCCCCTCCTCGGCCCCCATGACAAACAGCGTCGTGGCCAGCCCGTCCGCCGTCATGCAGTCCGGCGCCACGACGGTCACGCTCGCCAGGTCATGCCGGATCGGCCGGCCGGTCCGCGGGTCCAGGATGTGGGTAAAACGCTCGCCCTTCTCATCCACGAAGAAGTTCCGGTAATCGCCGGACGTGGCGACCGCGAGGCCGGAAAGATGCAGGATCGTTTCGAGCTCCTGGCCGGGCAGCGCGTCGGGGCGCGGAGCGTCCACCCCGATCCGCCACTTCTGGCCCTCGGCGTTGTGCCCGTACGCGACCACCTCGCCGCCGATTTCGACGAATGCATTGCTGATTCCGCGGGCCCGGATCACGCGCGCCGCCTCGTCCACCCCGTAGCCCTTCGCCACCGCGCTGACGTTCAGATGCAGGCCGGGCACGGCCTTGACCAGCTTCCCGTCCGGCGTCACAGACAGGCGCCCCGCCCCGGTCCGCTGCCGCGCCTCGGCCAACTCCCCGTCGGACGGGAGGTGATCCGCGCGGCCCGGCGCGCCGAAGCCCCAGAGATCGATCAGCGGGCCCAGCGTGGGATCAAATACCCCGCCCGAGCGGCGGCTCAACTCCAGGGCAAACCGGACCACGGACGCAAAGCCGGGCGAGACGGGAAACGGCTCGCCGGATTCATGCCGGTTGAACCGGGATATCTCGCTGTCCGGCTGGTAGTGAGACATCTGCCGGTTCACCTCGACGAGGCAACGATCCAGTTCGGCCTGCAGTTCCCGGAGCGCGCGCCGGCCCAGGGGCGAATCGGCCAGCTTGATCGAGTAGAGCGTGCCCATCGTCTCGCCGGTCCAGGCCGGATGCCTCGGGCCCGGCGGGTCGCGGCGCCAGGTCACGGCGGCGAACGCCACGATGACCGCCAGGACCGGCAGCAGTTTCCAGGGATTCACTTTGCGGGGCTGAATGAGCATGGGGAAGGGTTCAGGGTTCAGGGTTCAGGACGGCCGCGTGAAGGTCCACATGCAACGGAGGCTCATCAGAACTCGTCGTAGGCGATCATCTCCTTGTCCACGCCGACATTGTAGAGCATGGCGTTGACGGCGGCGATCATCGGCGGGGGCCCGCACATGTAATACTCGATCTCGGACGGATCCTCGTGCTGGGCCAGGTAGCGGTCGTGCACGACGGAATGGATGAACCCCACGGGCCCCTTCCAGTCATCCTCCGGCCGCGGCTCGCTCAACGCGATGTGGAAGGTGAAGTTGGGGAACTCCTTCTCCAGCCTGCGGAAATCTTCTTCGTAGAACATCTCGCGCAGCGACCGGGCGCCGTACCAGTAGCTGATCTTGCGCTTCGACCGTTTCGTTACGAGCAGGTCCATGATGTGGCTGCGCAGCGGGGCCATGCCGGCGCCGCCGCCGATGTACACCATCTCGCGCTCGCTGTCCTTGGCGAAAAACTCGCCGTACGGCCCGCTGACCATGACCTTGTCGCCGGGTTTTAAGCCGAAGATATAGCTCGACGCGATCCCGGGCGGCACGTTCATCCCGGGCGGCGGCGTGGCGATGCGCACGTTGAGCTTCACCAGGTTGCCCTCGGCGGGATAGCTGGCCATGGAGTAGGCTCGGAATACCGGCTCGGTGCTCTTCGCCCGGAAATCCCAGAGCTTGAAGGCGTCCCAGGCGTCGCGGAACCGCTCGTCGATGTCGAAATCCCGGTATGCCAGTTCGTACGGCGGAATGTCGATCTGGATGTACCCGCCCGCCCGGTACTTCAGGTCCGTGCCCGCGGGCAGGTCGATCACCAGTTCCTTGATGAACGTCGCCACGCTGCCGTTGGACCGCACCGTGCCCTCGAATTTCTGGATCTCGAGAACGTCCGCCGGGATGCGGATCTTGAGGTCGCGCTTGACCTTGAGCTGGCACGCCAGGCGCAGCCCCTCCTTGGCCTGCTGCTTGCTGATGTGGCCGGTTTCCGTCGGCAGGATGCTCCCGCCGCCGTCGGTCACGGTGCACTTGCACATCGCGCACGTTCCGCCCCCGCCGCAGGCGGAGGGCAGGAAGATGCGCTCCGACGCCAGCGAGGACAGCAGCGTCGATCCCGCGTCCACCGTCAGTTTCTTGTAGCCCTCGTTGATGTCAATCGTCACCGGGCCGCTCGGCGCGAGGCGCCGCGAGGCGATCATCAGGCCCACGGTCAGGAACAGGATGATCCCGGTGAAGACCACCACGCTCGCCGCGACGTATAGCACCGTGTGTTCCATGCTCCCCTTACAGGCTGATCCCCGAGAAGCACATGAACGCCATGGCCATCAGGCCGGTCAGCAGCATCGTGATCCCGAGGCCCTTCAGGCCCGGCGGGATGTTCGAGTAGCGCAGCTTTTTGCGGATGGCGCCCATGCCGGTGATGGCCAGCGCCCAGCCGGCCCCGGACGAGAAGCCGTAGACGACGGACTGCACGAAGGTGTAGTTGCGCTCGACCATGAACAGCGAGCCGCCAAGGATCGCGCAGTTGACCGTGATCAGCGGCAGGAAGATGCCCAGCGACTGGTAGAGCGGCGGGAAGAACCGGTCCAGCACCATCTCGACGAACTGCACCAGGCAGGCGATCACGGCAATGAAGCAGATGAAGATCAGGAACGAAAGGTCCAGCGCCGCGAGGGCCGGGCTCCCGGTCCAGGCCAGCGCGCCGGGCTCCAGGAAGAAATGCTTGATCGCCCAGTTCGCCGGGACCGTGATGAACTGGACGAAGATGACGGCCGCGCCGAGGCCCATCGCCGTGTCGATCCGCTTCGAGATCGCCAGGAACGAGCACATCCCGAGGAACGTCGAGAGCAGTATGTTCTCGATGAAGATCGACCGAATCGCGAGGCTGATCAATTCCATGTTCGCCTAGTCCGTTTCAAACTTTTTCGACAGCGTCCGCTGCACCCAGATCAGCAGGCCCAGCACGATGAACGCGCCCGGGGCCAGCAGCATGAACCCGTTGTTGAGGTAGCCCGCCTCGTAGGCGGCGGCCGGCACCACCCGGAACCCGAGCCACTTGCCCGAGCCGAGGATCTCGCGCACGGAGGCCACGACGACCAGCACCAGGCTGTAGCCGAGGCCGTTGCCGATGCCGTCGAGGAACGACAGGCCGGGCGGGTGCTGCAGGGCGTACGCCTCGAGCCGACCCATGACGATGCAGTTGGTGATGATCAGGCCGACGAACACGCTCAACTGCCGGCTCACCTCGAACATGTACGCCCGGAGGAACTGGTCCGCCACGATCACCAGCACGGACACGACGGCCATCTCCACGATCATCCGGATGCGGCTCGGCAGCGAGTTCCGCAGCAGCGAGATGACCAGGTTCGAGCCCGCCGTGACCACCGTCAGCGCGATGGCCATGACCAGGGCGGTCTGCAGCTTGACCGTGACGGCCAGCGAGGAGCAGATGCCGAGGATCTGGATCGTGATCGGGTTGTTCTCCGACAGCGGATCCACCAGCACTTTTTTATAGTCCCCGGCCATTCGGCTCATCCTCCGCCCCGGATACCCGTAAAATACTTTTCGTACTTTTCAAGGTCCGCGTTCAGGAACCGGTTGATCCCGTTGCCCGTCAGCGTCGCGCCGCTGATGCCGTCCACCGCGCGGTCGCTGCCCTCCGGGTAACGGTTCGCGACGGCGCCCTTGACCACCTCGATCCGCTGCAGGCGCCCGTCCTTGAAGACCTTCTTGCCGACGAACTGCTTCTGGAAGGCGTCGGTGGAGATCTCCGCGCCGAGCCCGGGGGTCTCGCCGTGGCGGTAGAACGTCACGCCGATGATCGTGCTCAAGTCCGCGTCGAGGGCTAAATAGCCGTAGATCGTGGACCACAGCCCCTTGCCGGAAATCGGGAAGGCGTAGCGCGTCACGCGGTCCCCGTCTTTCCAGAGGAACAAGGGCAGCTTGCGCTTGGCTTCGAAGTCGTCCCGGGAGATGTCGCGGACGGCGACGCCGGGCAGCACCTGCCCGGTATCCGCATCGAGCACCGTTTCCCAGATGTGCTCGCCGAAGATCTTTTCCACCTCGGCGCCGCCGATGACCCGCCCCTGCCCGTCGGTCGTGGCCACGCCGAAGGCCTTGAGCACGTTGATCTTGCGGTCCAGTTCCACCTGGAAATCCTGTTTCGACTTCAGGAGGGCCGCCGTTCCCGACAGCAGCAGGCTGCACGCGACACAGACCGCTGCTGCGTAACCCAGCATGTAGGCGTCACCCTTGGCCATGGTTCATCCTCGCCAGGTAGCGCTGCCGCCCGCGGAGGTGCGCCTGGAGCACCAGGTGGTCCAGCAGCGGGGCCATCACGTTGCAGAACAGGATCGCCAGCATGTTGCCCGCCGGGTAGGCGGGATTGAACGCGCGGATGACGACGGTCATCAGGCCGATCAGGAACCCGTAGATCCACTTGCCCGCGGGCGTCGCCGCCGCGGACACCGGGTCGGTCGCCATGAACACGATGCCGAAGAAGACGCCGCCCATGACGAGGTCGTAATAGAAGGGCAACTGGAGCACCGGGTTCGCGAGCCGGGTCGCCTCGGGCAGGAAGTTGAGCAGCGTGCCGGTCACCGCCAGTCCCAGCAGACCGCCCGCGATGATCCGCCAGGAACCGATACCCGTCAGCACCAGGATCAGAAGGCCCAGGCCCACCGCGATGGCCGAGGTTTCGCCGATGCTGCCCGGCTCCAACCCGACGATCATGCGCTGGAGCGTGAAGCCGGATTCCCGGAGGAATTCCAGGGCATCCGCCCCGGCCGGCGCGGCCTTGGCCACGGCCAGCGAGGTCGCGCCCGTGAAGCCGTCGGCCACCTGCGTCCAGTCGGTCACGGCGGCCCAGACCTTGTCGCCCGAGATCTGCGCGGGATAGGCGAAGTAGAGGAACGCCCGCGCCGTCAGGGCGGGATTGAGCACGTTGAAGCCCGTGCCCCCGAAGATCTCCTTTCCGATCACCACCCCGAACGAGACGCCGACCGCCACCAGCCACAGCGGGATCGCAGGCGGCAGGACCAGCGGGAACAGCAACCCGGTGACCAGGAACCCCTCGTTGATCTCGTGCTTGCGGATCGTGGCGAACAGCACCTCCCAGAACCCGCCGACGGCGTACGAGGTGATGATGATCGGCAGCACGAGGCGCAGCCCCTGGAGGACGTGCTGCACGAACCCCGCGCCGGCCACCCGGTTGACCGTGTTGTACATGTACCCGGCGTTGAAAATGCCGAAGAGCGTGCACGGGACCAGCGCGAGCACGACGAACATCATCGTGCGCTTGAGGTCCAGCGCATCGCGCACGTGCGGCGGGCCATCGGTCACGTCCGGAGGGGTGAGCAGGAACGTGTCCCCCGCGTCGAACACGGCGTGGAAAAGATGCAGCGGCTTGCCCGGCGCGAACCAGGGGCGCATCTTGTCGAGCATCTGTTCCACGAATTTCATGGTCAAGTGTTCGGTGTTCGGTGTTCAGTGTTCGGGACTTGTTCCTCACTATTCACTTCTTCAAACGCCTTCCTTCTCCGCCTCGGCCAGGCCGCGGTGGATGATGCCGACGAGATCCATCTTCGACGGACAGGCGAACGCGCACAGCGCGAAATCCTCGGGATCGACCTCCAGGAGGCCCAGCTTCACGGCCTCGTCCACGTCGTGCGCCAGCACCGCGCGCACGAGGTAGTCCGTCATGATCCGCATCGGCACGTAGCGGTCGTACAGCCCGGTCAGCACCATCGCCCGCGGGCTGCCGCGGCGGTTCGTGTCGAGAGGCCACTTCGCCCCGCGCCGGAGCCAGGTGGAGAGAAAACTCGGCGACCAGCTGAACACGTTCCAACCCGGCGCGATCCAGCCCATGAAATGCCGCTCGCGCCCCTCGGACAGGACGCAAATTCCCGAATCCTGGAACCGGAGCGCGCTGTCTGGTGTCACGCGTTTACCGGCCAGCAGGTCGCCCGCCACGATCCGCTGTTCGCCGTCCGCCAACCGGCCCTTCAACAACGATTCCAACGGGCTGCCGAGCCGCGCCCGGTAGTACTGCCGCGCGCCTTCCAGCACGCCGGGCCCCGCGAGCATGACCACGCGGTCCGGCGGCATCGCCCCGTCGAGGAGAAGCCGGCCGATCTGCACCAGGTCCACGGCCTTGACGGTCCATACCACGTCGTGCGGACGGATCGGATCGACGTGATGAATGTGCACGCTCGAATTGCCGGCGGGATGCGGGCCCCGGAAATAATGGATCTGCGCGTTCTTCGCGGCGGTCAGCGCCGGCGGCAGGTCGGCACGGCCGCCGGGCAGGCACAGATGCACCTTCCCGGCCGTCAGGCGCGTCATGGCATCCAGGCCCGCCTGAAAGGCCGCTTCGTGTCCGCGCACGAGCACCGCGGCATCCGGCTGGAACGGCGCCGTGTTCATCGCGTTGATAAAAATGGATTTCGGCCGGGCGGCCGGATCGGGAATGCGGGAGAAGGGCCGCTGCTTCAGCAGCGCCAGGTAACCGGTATCCAGCAGCACGCCCAGGACCTGGTCTCGCGAAAGCCCGGGCACTTGAGCCGCGGAAAACCGGGGCAAGGGCTCCGTGCTGTCCTCGCCCAACCGGATCGTGATCCGTTCGAGGGCGCGCCGATGGCCCAGCGCCACTTCCTCCACAGTCCCCGCCGCGGGGGACCGGAACTTCAACGCCTCGTTCTTCTTGCTATAGAAAAGGACGGAACCGCGCTTGACCGTGTCCCCCGGCTTGACCTGCGGGCGGGGTTTAAGTCCATCAAACTCATTGGGATAGACGGCTATGCGCTCGCAAGGCGGTGCCTCCGCCACGGCGGGCCCGGGAGCCCCGACCAGCGGTATGTCCATGCCCTTCTTGAGGTTGTGCGTATTCATGAAGGCGCGACGTACGGCCACCGGTAAAACTCGCGGTTACTCTACAAGGTCAGCGCCAAAAGTCAACGGGCCGCGCCACGGCTTCAGCCATTCTCATTCTGGGCAAAACAGCAGGCTCATAGCGCCTGCTGTACCGTGGATGTCTGTTGAAAGCACAGCGGGGGCTACGAACCCGCTGTGATTCGGGCGGCGAAAAAGCGCCAGAAGCAGAATTGCCGCCACGGCTTCGACCTTGCGGCGGCCGCCCCGGCTGCTTTATCCTCCCCCGCGAGGCCCCCGGATGAAAAGATCGAACAGCCTGGCGGTGATCGTGCCCGTCTTCAACGAACGGGACGCCGTGGGCGCCGTGCTGGAAGCCCTCCTGCGCTTCGCCGAAAACCGCGACATGGAAATCATCGCCGTGGACGACGGCTCGGACGACGGCACCTCGGAGATCCTCGCCGGGTTCGCCGGGCGCGTGCTTTTGCGGCGCCACGCATCGAATCACGGGTACGGCGCTTCGCTGAAGACCGGCATCCTCGCCACCCAGGCGCGGGACGTCCTGTTCTTCGACAGCGACGGCCAGCACGATGTCGCCGACCTTCCGAAAATGCTCGAGGAACTGGAGCGGCACGAGTGCGTCTTCGGCGCCCGGCCGCCGGGCGCCGGGATCCCGCTCGTGCGCAAGCCCGGCAAATGGCTGCTCCAGCACGTGTGCAACTTCCTGGCGGGCCGGAAAATCCCCGACCTCAACTGCGGCCTGCGCGCGGGGCGCCGGCTGCTGTTCATGCGGATGCTGGACCTGCTGCCGGAGGGTTTCTCGTTTTCGATCACCTCCCTGATGTTCATCATCAAGAGCCGCTACTCCTATGTCTTCGTGCCGGTCCACTGCGGGCCGCGCGTGGGAAAGAGCTCCGTCCGGATCTTCCGCGACGGCGTCAAGGCCGTCCTGCTCGCGCTACGGCTGATCATGCTCTTCGACCCCTTGCGCGCGCTGGGCGTACCGGCCGTCGCGCTCATCGCGGTCGGCCTCGCCTACCAGGCCTACATCATCGCGGTGTTCCGGTTGAAGATCGTCGGCGGGGCGATCCTGGCGATCCTGTCCGGCATCCTGCTCTTCCTGTTCGGGCTGCTCGCGGACCAGGTCGCCAGCCTCCGCAAGGAGATCAGCTCGCACAACAGCCTTTTCTGGGAACTCGAGCAGCAACGCGGAAAAGACGGGGATGAGTAACCCGCGCCTCCTGGTGATCTGTCACGGTTTTCCCCCGTTCCACGGCGGCGCCGAGCTGGCGGCGTGGTACCTCGCCCGCGAGGCCGAACGCGCCGGCTGGGCGGTGGACGTTCTGACCTCGGATCTCGGCGGGCGCCTGCCGGCCGAAGAAATCCTCGACGGGCTTCGCGTCCGCCGGGTCCGCGCCCCGAAAAAGGATTGGACCCGGCACACGGCGGGCGAACTCGGACGCTTCTACTTGGCGGCGCGGCGGCGCCTGGGTGACTTCGCGGAGCCGAAGCCCGACCTGGTGCTGGCCCACTTCTCGTTTCCCGCGGGCCGGCTGGCGCTCGACCTGAAGCGGCGGCACGGCATTCCGTACGCCGTGGTCCTGCACGGCTCCGACGTGCCCGGCTACCAGCCCGAGCGGTTCGGCCTGCTGTACGCCCTGCTCAAACCCGTCGTGCGGCGGGTCTGGCGCGGCGCCCGGCAGGTGATCGCCGTCAGCGACTCGCTGCGCGACCTGGCGCTCCGCACCTGGCCCGGGGGACAAATTGCCGTGATATCCAATGGCGTGGACACCGAGCGGTTCGCCCCTCCACCCTCCCGGCCGGCCGGCGACGGCCGCCTGCGCGTCATCACCGCGGCCCAGCTGATCGAACGGAAAGGGCTGCGCCACTTGATCGCGGCGCTGACGGACCGCGAATCCCTCACGATCTGCGGCACCGGTCCGCAGGAGGCGGAGCTGCGGTCCCTGGCGGTCTCGCTCAAGGCCCCGGTGCACTTCGCCGGCGCGGTCAAACCGGAAGATATGCCGGGCCGGCTGAATGACTCCGATATCTTCGTGCTGCCCTCGCTGCAGGAAGGCCTGCCGCTGGCGCTGCTGGAGGCCATGGCCGCGGGCCTCGCCGCGATAGCGACACCGGTCGGTGGAATTCCCTCCGTGATCCGGGACGGGCAAAACGGGCTGCTGGTCCCGACCGGCGACGCCCCCGCGATCCGCGCGGCGCTGGACCGGTTGCAGGCCCCTGAACTGCGCCGCCGGCTCGGTGACGCCGCGCGGGCCGCGGCCCTGGCGCACGGCTGGGCCGCCGTCTGGCGGCGATACGCCGAACTCCCCGGGATGCCAGCCCCATGAACGGCGCCGCAAACAATATTCTCATCCTGGGCGGCCACACCCGGTTCAACTGCGGCGACCGCGCCATCCGGACGGCCATACTCGACCAGCTCCGCGCCGAGGATCCGTCCGCGCGCTTCCACATCGTCACCCGCGAGCCCGCGCGCGACGAGGCGGAATGGCAGGCGCACGCGATCGCGGGCGGAACGCCGGAACTGCTCCGGAAATCGGCTTTTCTGCGGAATCTCGGCCTGCTGATCTGGGGCGGCGGACACCTGCTCCAGGACGATTCGAGCAAGGTGAAGAACATGTACTGGGCGCTCGTCCTGAACCTGCTCCGGCTGCGGACGCGCTGCCCGATGGTCGGCTACGGCGTGGGCGTCGGGCCGGGCGATTCCGCGTGGGGCCGCTTCTTCGCCGCCCGGGCCCTGGCGCCGCTGGACGCCTTCGCCGCGCGGGATGAGCGGTCCGCCGACCTCGTCCGGCAGTGGACGCGCGGCCGGCTGCCGGTGCGCGTCCTGCCCGACCCCGCCGTGGACCTCCGTCCCGCCCCCCGGGCGGAAGCGGCCGCTTACCTGGAACGCGAGCACGGGGTCCCGTTGTCCGGCGACGAAGTCCGGATCGGCATCAGCCTCCGCCGCTGGTTCCACGTCGGGCGGCCTTTCCTGCCGCTGCAATGGCGGCACCGGTGGAAATCCGGCGCGCCGGCGGCCCCGCCCCTCTTCGAGCAGTTCGGCCGGAACCTGGCGGGCGCGCTGAATCGGTTGGCCGCCGGGCGCAGGATCCGGCTCCTTTTCTTCCCCATGTCCTGCTCGCCGTGGGAAGGCGACGACGCCGTCTGCGCCGAACTGCAGCGCGAGGTCGCGGCCCCGTCGCACCTCGTCAAGCCAGACATTCCCGCGCCGCTGCTCAAGGCCCTGTTCGGCCTCTGCGACCTTTTTGTCGGCGTGCGGCTGCACGCCACGATCCTGGCGCTCGGGATGAACGTTCCGATGCTGAACATCGCCTATGTCCGGAGGGCGTCCGACCTGTTTGCCCGCCTGGGCCTGCCCGACCAGTCCCTGCCGATCGAGGAAGCCGCCGCGCCGGGCGGCGAGGCACGCCTGCTCGACGCCTTGACCCGCCTGTACGAGGGGCGCCGGGAAATCGGCGGCGCGCAGGCCCGGGCCTGGGCGCCGCTGGCGGCCGAGTGCCGGGCCGGGTACGCCCGGTTCATCCAGGAAATTCTCGCGGGGAAACCATGACCACGAACCAGGGATCGTCCTTCGCGGCGCGGCTGGCCCGCGCGGCCGGCCGCGCCACGGGCCTGATCCCGTGCGGCGGCCGCCTCGCGCGGGGGCTGACCCGGGCGTGGCTGGCCTGGCGATCCGACGTGCCCGTGGTCGTGATCAGCGGCAGCAGCGGGAAGACCACCACCTGCCTGCTCCTGCAGGCGCTGCTCGCGGAGCGCTTCGCGGTGGTCGGCACGCGGGACAACGATAACCTGGACTGCCACCAGCACCGGCACGTGCTCCGGCTCGGGCTGCGGCGCCGGCGCCAGGCGCTGGTCCTCGAGGCCGGCATCCAGAGCGACCGTAACGCCGCGCGGTGGAACCAAGCCGTCCGTTCCGATTTCCTGATCCTCACCACGATCGGCCACACTCATCTGCAATGGCTCCATGACCGCCAGGGCGTGTTCGAGCAGAAGCGGGCGCTGCTGGACGGATTGAAACCCGGCGGCACGCTCCTGGTGAACGCGGACGACGACCTGCTGCGCGCCCTCCGCACCGATCCGCGGACGCTGACGTTCGGGATCGAGTCGGAAGCGGACTTCCGCGCGGCCGGCCTGGAGGCCGACGCCCGCGGCATCCGCTTCAACCTGGTCCGCGGCGGCCGCGTCCTCGCCCGGATCGAGAGCGACCTGCTCGGCCGCCACTACGCCTATCCCCTGCTCGCCGCCGCGGCCTGCGCCTCGCTCTTCGACCTCGATGCCGGCGCGATCCAGCGCGGACTCGCGCGGTTCCGGCCGGCGCCGTCCCGAATCAGCATCGGGCGCGAGCGGGGCTGGACGGTCCTGGACGACACCTACAGCTCGAATCCCGAAGCCGCGTGGGCGGCCCTGGAGGCGCTGCACCTGCTGGAAGGGCGAAAGATCGCCGTGCTGGGCACCATGCTCGAACAGGGCGAGCGCGGCCCCGAGCTGCACCGGGCGCTGGGGCGCCGGCTGGCCGCCGGGTTCCCGGAACTCCACCGGCTCCTCGGGTACGGGCCGCTCTCCGAGCTCATTGTGGCGGGGGCCGTCGAGGCGGGATTCCCCGCGGAGCGGACGTTCCAGACCGACAGCAAGTTCGAGTTGCTGGCGCAACTCGACCGCGTGGTCCAGCCCGGCGACGCCGTGCTGATCAAGGGCTCCAACCAGCTCATGCTGGGCGACGTGGTCCGCCGGCTCGGCGCGCCGTGGTTCACCGCACCGCTGGAGAACATGCCCGCCGTGCGCGCCGTCGGCGCGTTCGGCGCCTACCGGATCCCGGACCGGCGGCACGAGGGCCTGGACCTGCCCGCGGAACCCGGCACGCCCGTGCGCGCCATGGCCGAGGGAACCGTATATTTCGCGGGCCGCGACGGGCCGTACGGGCGCTGCGTGCGCATCCGGCATTTCGCCAACACGGTCAGCGTCTATGCGCACCTGGACGCGATCCTGTGCCGCCGCGGGCCCGTGGCCCTCGGCGCGATCATCGGCCGGACCGGCCGCTCGGGCATCCCGGCGGGGATCGGCGATTACGACTATCCGCACCTCCACGTGGAACTGCGCGTCAACGGGATCCCGCAAGATCCGTCGCCTTACTACGAATGAGGGCGTCCGTGAAATCCGCGCCATCCGCGGTCAGCCTTTTCAGGCCGTGCCGGTAACGAGGACGACGACCTTCCGCCGCTTGCCGGACGGATCGGGTTCCAGCCGGTCGCAGACACGGATGTCCGTGCGAACCGCTTCGAACTGCTCCCGGAAATAGGCGCGGACCCGCTCGCCCAGCGCCGGATCGAGCGGCCCGGCCGGCACCAGGTCCACCTCGAACTCGCCGACGGCGCGCTGGGTGACGCGGTACTGCAGGATGCTCGTGTCCTCCCAGAACGGGATGGCGGCGAGCCGGGGCGACGCGCGGCGCCCGCCGGGCAGCACGAGCATCTCCTCCACACGCCCGGAAAGGCGTGCAATTCGAGGAAAGGGATGGCCGCACGGGCAGGAGGGCTCGGGATCCAGCGCGCCCACGTCCCCGATCTCGTAGCGGAGGAGCGGCATCGCGCGCGCCACGAGGGAGGTTACGAGCAGGTCGCCTTCCTCCCCCGCGGCGACCGGCCGGCCGTCCTTGACGACCTCGACCACGAGATCGTCCGAGGCCAGGTGGAATCCGCCCCGTACAGGGCACGAGGTGCCGAGAAGCCCGAACTCGACCGCGGCGTAGAAATCGTGCACGGGGGCCCCGAACGCCCGCTCCAGACACTGCCGTGCGGCCGGGGTCAGGGTCTCGCCCCCGGTGCGAATGGCCCGGGGGCGCGGCACGGGCAAACCCCGGCGCCGGAGTTCCAGCAGGAAGACCACCAGTTGGCTGGCATACGCGCTGATGACCTGCGGCCGGAATCGGGCCACCTTCCCGCAGGCGTCCGCCGCCGTCGCATGGAGGCGCAACCGCCGCGCATACCAGGGCTCGGGCGCGGGCCGGTGGTACCCGATCAGCAGATGACGCCACCAGGGCCAGAGGCCGTGGCGCATCCGCGCGAGCAGCCAGCGGGCGGACCGGCGGGCCCGCTCGTCGGCCGCCAGGTATACGTTCAGCGGAATGCCCGTCGAGCCGCTCGTGTGCTCGACGTGGCAGTTGCCGGCGTGGAAGCCGGCCGCGAGCCGGTCTTCCGGGGGCCGGGCCCGGTACTCCATCTTGCGCGTCCGGGGCATTCGGGCTAGATCGTCCAGCCCGCGAACGGAAGCGGGATCGAGCCCGGCGGCGGCAAACAGGTCTCGATAGAAGGGCACGTTCGCGCCCGCATGGCGCGCGATGCGCGCCAGCCGGCGGTCTTGAAGACGGCGCCGATACGCCGCGGGAAGACGCGCGGCGCAGGCCAGCCGGATATAATCCTTCAAAAAAGTCATGGGGTTCGCAGGCGGTGAGTTAGGCAAAACTACGCCCCGCGGTCAAGGGTCCTTGCCGCCGGAGAACCGCGCGGCTATGCTTCTGCGCCTGATGAGACTTTTCGAAAACCCGCGTGGGGTGCACCGGGTCCGGGTGGGCCTCGTCGTGATCCTGGCCGCCGCGGCGCTCTGGACCGCGTGGGGCCATCAGCGCTATTTCCTGTCCGGCGATCCCAACGTCACCTTCGCGCAGGGCATCCTCCTCCGCCAGGGCTACGTCGCCACCAACCTGCACGCGATGGCGGCGCGCGCCCACGGCGAGGAGGCCCCGCCCGTGCGGCTGCTGGTCGAGGGCGGATTCCCCGTCGTGCTGCGCGCGCTGCGCCTGCTGGGCGACCGCGCGCCGTTCCTGGCCAACGTGCTGTTCGCGCCGGCCCTGCTGGTCCTGCTCGGGCTCTACGTCTCCCGGACCGAGCCGGACCCGGAGCGCCGGTTCCTGGCGGGCCTGCTGGCGCCCGGCCTGGTCGTTTCGTTTTCCGTCACGGGCATGACGCTGTGGCACCTGGTCCTGCCGTTCCGGGATATCCTTTCGCACACGCTCGGGTTTGCGGCGCTGGTGTTGCTGCCAACGCGCGAGACGGAGCATCGGAAACTGCGCCTGCTGCTGGCCGGCTTCGCCTGCGGGTACAGCGCGTGGACGCGTCTCACCGGCATCCTGTTCGCCGTGCCCATGGCCCTGCACCTGGCGGCGTGGCCGGGTCTGGGTACGTGGCGCCGGCGGCTGGCGATGCTCGCGTGGACCGCGGCCGGCGGCGTCATCGGGCTGCTGCCGCTGCTCGGCCAGAACCTTCTCGAGAACCGGGGGCTGCTGGCCCCGCCGCAGGCGGAGAACCTGCTGCTGCAGGAGCGCACGGTGCGCGTCTCGGGCGCGCGGGCGGGCTGGCATCCGCTCAACTTCGGCCGCACATGGGGCCGGCTCGTTAGCGAGATCGCCGGCTACTTCCCGGCTTGGTTCAAGATCCTCGTCGCCATCAGCCTGGCCGGGCGCCTCCTCATCGAGCGGCGGGTTCGCCGGCTGCTGCCGGCGGCCGGCGGGCTGCTCGCGTTCGGCCTGTTCTATGCCTGCTATCATCGGACCGTCACGCGCTACTACTTCATCATCGCCGTCTTCTTCGTCGCGCTGGCCGCGCCCGTGCTCGCCGGACTGGCGGCGGCCCCGTGGCGGCGCTGGCCGCGAGCGCGGCCGGCGGCCCTGTTCCTTCTGGGCGTCTTCGTGGCCGGATACGCCGCGCAGGCCGGCCTCCGCTCGGGCAGCGATCCCCGGCGGGTCCGCCGCGAGTGGAAGGACGCGCGCATGTTCCGCGCGTGGATCCGGCAGGCCGTCCGGCCGCCCTACCACGTGGTGACCTCCGCCATGGGCTACCTGCTGTGGACCCGCTACTTCGCCGAAGCCCCGCCGGTGCCGTGGCCCGGCAGCCCGCTGCGCACAGGGCCCGTTAGGCACACGCGGCTTCCCTTCCCCGACGATACGGAACTCTACCTGCTGTCCCTCCTCGACCGTGCTAATGAAGAACTGCCCTCGTGGAGCCGGGACACCCTGCTGAACCGGTACGCGCTGGAAAGCGCGGGGCCGGACGTGCGGCCGCGCAGCACGCCCGCCTTCCGCTTCGAGCGCATCCGGCCCCGCGGGCCGGGCCGGCGGGAAATCGAGGCGGCCGGCCGGCATCGCGGCGCCACGCACCTGTATGTGTACCTGCGAGATCTAACTTCGACGAACCGGACGGAACCCATGACGCTGGCCGCGGACGGCTGGCCGGCCCCGGCGCCGGTCGAACTGCAGGCCGGCCCGAACCTCGTGCGGCTTTCGGCCGCGGCGCCCGTGGTTTCCCTGGATGGCGCCACGCCGACACCGTCCGTCGTGACGGCCGCCTGGGTGCCCGACGGCGCGCCGGTGCACGTCCCCTTTTCCGAACTCGAGAGCCTGTCGTCCCGGCATCTCATGGCGCCGGACTGCCGCCTGGTCTGGCGCGGCTACGAGCACTGGGGCCGCGACCGCGCGGGCCAGGCGGACAAGTTCTGGGCGCATCCCTTCTTCGTCTTCACCAACGGCACCGCGATCCGGCTGCCCCGGGTCGCCGAATCCCCGCCGCCCGCCCTCGTGGTGCGCCTGTATTATACCGCCCTGCTGGCCAACCGGGCGGACGAGCCGCGGCTGTCGGGCATGGATTATGGATACGGCGCCGCGCGGCGCGCGCCCCTGCTCGTTCACGTCAACCGCCCCTATGACGGACCGGGCGATTCCAAGGCGTTCGACTTCTTCCATGAAATCGAGATTCCGGCGGGGGCCCGGGATCTCACGTTGAACATGCCCGAGCCCATCCCGACCCTGCTGTGCCACGGCATGACGTTCTTCGTCGAGGACTCCGAGCCGGCCGCGCCCCTGCCCGCGCCGCCGCGGGCCATCCCGTATCAGTGGAACGAAGACCGGGCGCGGCGCTGGTACTACGATCTGTTCGACTTCCCCGCCTGGCAGGGCCGGGTCTTCCGGGCATACGCGCAGAAACTGGCCGGCCGCGCCGGCCCGGAGGGCCTGATCGCCGCCGACGGCTGGATTCGCCAGATCACCCAGGCGTACGGCGGCCCCGTGCGCTCCGCGCGCGAGCTGCTGGCCGGCGGCCGGGCGGCCGTGGACGCGCGGCTGAACGCGGGCCTCGCCGTGTACGTTTTGGACCTGGACCAACCGATCGCCTCGACCAGCGCCGCGTTCCGGTTGTTCCGCGAGTTCTACGACATGGAACCCACGGAGAGCCTCGGCCCGGTCGCCCGGGCGAACGGCGGCGCGGCCGCTCGCCAGCTCGTGCTGTACCGGGTCCGGCCGCGGCCCTAAACAGGGATTTGACGCCGGCGGCATCCGCGGGCAACATAGGCCCGCGTTTGTTAGAACGGAGGAGCGCATGCCCATGAAATTCTTCTGGCGTTTGTTGCTGATCCTGCTCGGCACCCTGGCGCTGGCGACAGGCTGCGAGGACGACAACGCCTCGGACGACGATGCGGACGACGACTGGGATGACGGTGACGACGTCATCGTCACCAACGAGCCGCGGCCGGAACTGTACGTGGTCATGGGCGATGGCTTGAGCACGGGTGTCGGGCTCGGGGAGCGCGCGCCATGGCCGTACCGGCTCGAACGCAAGCTCAAGAAGACGGTGCACGACGCCGCCAAGGGCGGGACGCGGATCGACTACGGCGTGGCCAACATCGCCTCCATCCTCGGAACGTACGAACCCTCCCACGTGCTGATCCTCTACGGCTCGAACGACGTCGGCGCGGAAAACGCAAGCGATTACATCGCCGCCAGCCTCCTCCAGATGGTCGAGATCGCCAAAAGCAGCAACGTGATCCCCGTCATCGCCACGCTGCCGCCGCTGTACGAGCGCGAGGGCGATGTGATCGCCCGCCTGCGCCGCGTCAACGACAAGATCCGCAGCATGGCGGACGTCGAGGACGTGCCCCTGGCGGACCTGGAGGCGGAATTCGGGAGCAACCGCGACCTGATCCAGGCCGACGGCCTGCATCCCACGCCCGAGGGGCACGAAGTGATCGCGACAGAATTTTACAATGCCGTGCGATAGCCCGGCGGGGACGCGGCCCCGCCGGGCGCACGGTCCGGCCTACGGCCGGGTGAGGCCGATCTCCGACACCTGCGGCACGCGGCCGCTTTCGTCGTCCTTGAAGACCAGCCAGAGGTACTTCAGGCTGACAGGGCCTTCGGCGAGGGCTTCCGCGAGATTCGTCCAGTCCTTCGCGTTCGTGCTGCCCAGGTAGGTCACATCGGCCAGCGAGTTCTCGGCCAGGGTAACGGTCACGTCGCTCACGGCCAGTTCATCAAGGAAGGCCATGGCCAGCCACCAGCCCCCGGCGCCCTCCGCGCCGACCCAGGCGGTGCCTTCGTCGCCGTCCACGGCGGCCCACCCGTTGGTATGGACGCCGTCGGTGTCGCTGACCAGCATGGCGTAAGGAGCGACCGTGGTCGCCGCGGCCACACCACCGGCTCCGCCGGTGTTGGCCGCCGCCAGGGAGACCGCCTTGCTCGAAGGCGCCGTGCCCCAGATTTCCAGGATGTAGTACGGGAGGGTCGAATTCGACCCGTCATCCCAGGCCAGGGCGCTGCCGGTGGCGCCCATGATGTAGGCATAATGCTGGATCTTCTTCAGGTTGTTGGGCTGGCCCGTCGCCCAGCGCTTGTAGATGACGGAATCGCCCGTGAGCCACTTCCAGTTGCCTTCCGAAGCCGCGTCGGTCGCGCCGATCCAGATGTTCTTGCCGGCCAGCGCGCCGCTGCCGATCTGGCTGACCATGGCGTCCCACTGGGCGGACGTCTCGAACGTGGCCAGGTGCCCGCCCTGCTTGACCGCCGCATCCCGCGCGGCCGTCCACGTCAGGTTGGCCTTGATCAAGCGGTAGGTGGCCGGGACCTCGGTCGCCGGCGGATCGACGGGCGGGTCCACCGGCGGATCCACCGGCGGGGTCACCGTCCCGTTGAATTCAAGGAGGTAGTAGGACAACGTGGTATTGTTGTTGTCATCCCACTTGCCACCGGGCCAGACGTGGGCGTAATGCTGGCGGCCGCCGGAGTTGTTGGGCTGGTAATCGCCCCAGTTCTCGTAGAGCCACGACTCGCCGGTCACCCACTTCCAGTTGCCCTCCGAGGCTTCATCCGTCGCGCCGATCCAGAAATCCTTGCTGGCCAGTTCGCTGCTCCCGATCTGCTTCTGGATGTTGGACCATTCCGCCGGGCTGGTGATCGTGGCGAGATAGCCGCCGCGGGACTGGGCGTCCGCCTTCGCCTGCGTCCACGTCATTTTCGCGCCGATCAATTTGTAGGTGTTGTTGGGCGCGGACGGATAGGTCACCGGCGTGGAGGTTTTCGGCTTGAGGATCACGCCCACGCTCATGACGTCCGAGACGTCCGAGATGCACACGGTCAGCGTCGGCAGGGTCTTGCTCCACGGGGCGGCCCAATTCTTGCCGAACATCGCGCCGGCCGGCGTGTACTTGCCGTCCCCGTGGTCGGCGATCGCGCAGAAGATGCTCTCGCGGCTGGCGCCGGCCATGACCGCGACCCATTTCCCGTTCTGGTAATACGCCGCGCCAGACAGGAACGAACTCGCCACGTACTTCGGGTGCCAGGAGAACATCTTCACGCCCGCGGGGACGCGCGGGTCGCTGGGCCACGGCCCCCACTTGGGCTCGCCGGAACGCGGATCGATACCCACCAGCCTCGCGTTTTTTGTCACCTTCGTCCAACGGGAACTTTTCGCGCGGCTGTTCTGGTACAGCATCTTATCCAGGATGGGCCGCACATCCACGAGGGTGTACCCGTTCTGTGTCCCCAGCACCGGCAGGCCCAGGTACTCCTCCGCCCGGGCTGCGGACGAAGTTATTAACATTACTAACAAATAAAGAAACAAGCCTGCCAGAATGTTTTTGACGTTATACATTGCAATACAAAGATTTGTATTATTATTGACACGGTTCATTCGGCAGCTCCATGTTGGCTTTGTTTCCGCTTCCGTGACAGGCTTTTTCCACTATCTCACTGCTTATGCTTGATCGATAATAAGTTACACACCATAAACTGCAACAACATTTTTGTACTTTTTTCGATCTACGAGGAAATTATTAAGCAGGTTGCGTGCCAATAGGTAGTTCCGGCGTTTCAGATCGTGAGAAACGGCCGGTCGCGGGGCTGGCACGGACGGAAGGGCGGAAGCCCTCCGGGCACCCGGCCTGATTCACCGGCGGGGCAAGCCCGCCGGGGTTGGGCAAGGCCGGCTCGCTATGGGATCGGTCTGACTTCCAGGACGACCGGCAGGCGGCCTTCGCTGTTCGTGCCGAAGACCATCCACATATACCGGATCCAGACGGGCCCCTCTTCCAGGGCCGCGGGCAGCTCGAACCAGTCGAGGGCGTCCGCGCTGCCGAGGATCATGACGTTTGTCGTCGAGGCGGCATCGAGCAGGAGTTCCACGTCGCTGACCTGCCGCGGCGGATCGTAGACCAGCGCGAGCCACCAGCCGTCATCGCCCGCGCGGCCGGACCAGGCCGTCTCGAGATCCCCGTCCACGACGCTCCACCCGTTCGTGCGCGGCGCCTCGCCGCTGCTGACCACGACATCCACGGGGCGCGGATCCGACGAGGAACCCCGGGCCGTCCGCCGCACCAGGGTCGGCGCGGGAGACGGGTCCCCGAAGATCAGTTCATCCACCACGGGCGCCGGGTAGCCGTACACTTCCCACTCCACGACGTGGAACCCGCTGTTCATGCTGTTGAACGTGCCGGTCAACCGGAAGTAGCGGGCCTCGACCTCGGAGGGCAGGGAGATATCCTGCCAGCCCTGCCATTGCCCGGCGGTCCGGTCCGCCAGCACGGTCCAGTTCACGCCGTCGGCCGAGGACTCGACCCGATACTGGTAGTAGCGCGCGTCCAGGTCCCACAGCAGCACGCGGACGCGGTCCACGCGGCAGAGTTCCTTGACGTCGAGCTCGAAGCAGCCGGGCGCGGCGGGATCGCCGGTCCAGATCGTGTAACCATACCCCTGCCCGGACTTGTTGTAGCCGGTCGTCATGCCGTCGATCAGGAGGTCCCAGCGGCCGCCGTTGCTGCCGGCGATCGTGCTCCCGCGGCTGGCCAGCGCCAGGTTGTCATAGAGGCCCTGCTGCTCGACCGTGAAGACCTTGCCGTCCACCGTGATTGTCCCCGTCCGGGTATCCCGGCCCGTGTTGGCCGCCACGGAATAGGTGAGCGTGCCCGAACCCGTGCCGGCCTCGCCGGCCAGGATGGTGATCCAATTGGCGTCCTTGGCGGCCGTCCAGGCATAACCCTCGGACGCGATCACGGAGACGACGCCCGTTTCGCAGCCGAGGCCGTGCGCGCGTTGCGTCGGCGAGAGCGACAACCCCGGAGTCGCCGGCGGCGGGACGCCGTAGGCCTCCCACTCCACCACGTGAAAGCCGCCGTTCATGCTGTTGTACGTCCCCGTCAGCCGGAAATAGCGCGCCACGATGTCCGTGCCGAAGCGGATATCCTGCCAGCCCTGCCAGGCGCCGGCGGTGCGATCCACGATCAGGTCCCAGTTCACCCCGTCGACGGACGCCTCGATGAAATACCGGTAGTATCGCGCGTCGAGGTTCCACAGCAACAGGCGGATGCGGTCCACGCGGCCGACCTGGTGAAGGTCCAGCGTCATCTGGCCGGGCGCGGCGGGATCGCCCGTCCACAGCGTGTAGCCGTAGCCGTTGCCCCTCTTGTCATACCCCGTCGTCACGCCGTCGATGAGCAGGTTCCAGCGGGCGCCGTTGCTGCCCGTGATCGTGCTGCCCCGGCTGGCCAGCGCCAGGTTGTCGTACGTGCCGCGCTGCGTGATGGTGCAGGTCTTCCCGCTGACCGTAATGGTCCCCGTGCGGGCGTCCCGGCCCGTGTTTTCGTCCACCGTGTAGTTCACCCGGCCAGAGCCCGTGCCGCTGTGCCCGCCGGTGATGTGAATCCACGAGGACGCCGTGGAGGAACTCCACGCGAGGGAGGAACTGTTGGCGGTGACGTTGATGGAGCCGGCCGCCGCCGCCTTGCTGAACGACGCGCTGGTCGGGCTGATCGAGAGGCTCGGGGGCGTCACGGGCCTGGGGGCGACCTTGATGGCGTTATAGAATGTCTTGGCGATCAACTGCTGGCCCTCGGGTGTCGGGTGCAAGCCGTCGCTCATGATCAGGCTGCGCTTGTTATTGAAGGCGCTGGAGACATCGGCGCAGATGATCCCCTCGGACCGGGCGAGGTCCCGGATGCGCGAGTTCAGGGTATTCAGTCCGCTACCGTAGCCGTTGAAGACCGGCGGGAGGGTCCCGACGATGGGCACGGTGTAGCGGCCCTTGGCGGCTCGGATCATGTCGCGCAATTCGCCGATGATGTAATTAATGTCGTTGCCGATGCCGATATCGTTGGTGCCGTAGAGGATGAGCAGGTAGCCCGGCTGATACTGGGAAAGGTACGAACTGACCTTGTACGAACCGTATCCAACTCGACTGCCCGACTTGCCCTCGTTGATCACGGTCTTCCCGCTGCCCAGGAGCCGGTCCAGCCGCGGCGGCCAGGGATCGCCGATGGTCGGGGGCGAGCCCTTCGTGATCCCGTCGCCCATCGCCAGGTAGACGTTCGGGTTATTGGCGGCTTGAATCGCCGAGGCAGAAAAGGCCGCGGTCAGCATCAGGCACGCCAGCCGGGTCCGGGCGCGCGAAATATTCATGGGCGTAATCTACCTCCGAAAAATGATTGCTGGAGATAGTCTGCACTACGGAAGAAAAAGGCACAAGCACAATCGCTTAATCGTTTAATCCAGCTTATTGTGTGCAAAAAAAAGACGCGGGCCGGGATTCACGGGCGGGACGCCCGTGTCACGGTTTCTTCGAACACGGCCAGGTAGCGGGGCGCGATCCGGTCCCACGTGTGCGTGAGCGCGTGTTCCCGGGCGCGGCACCCCAGCGACGGCCTCGCGGCGGGATCGGCCAGCAGGTCGCCGGCGGCCTGTGCGAACGCCGCCGGGTCGCCCGGCGGAACGCTCCGGCCATTGACGCCATCCTGCACCGCGTCGGTCAGTCCTTCGACCGCCGTGGCCACGACCGGCAGGCCATAACTGGACGCCTCCATGGCGACGATCCCAAAGCCCTCGGGATTGTCCGGCACCGGGCGATTCGGCATCAGGAACAGGTCGGCGGCGGCGTAGGCCAGGCGCACGGTCTCGTCATCCACGCCACCGGGCATGAAGACGTTTTCCGCCGCGCCCGCGTCCGCAATGGCCGCCCGGATGGCGGCCTCGTCCGGGCCGCGCCCGATGACGGCGTAGTGCACTTCCGGAAAGCGCGACCGCAGGACGGGCCAGCCGGCGCGGATGAATTCCGCCACGCCCTTCCGGGGGACGAGCCGGCCCACGGTCACGAGCAGCGGCTCATCGCCGGGGATCGGCCAGCCCTTGCGCCGCAGCGCCTCGCGCGCCGCGTTCCGGGGCGGAACGGGGAGCGGCGGCGGGATGCCGTTGGGGATCACGCGGAGGCGGTCGGACGGAACCCCGCGCGCCTCGCACAGCGAGGCCGTGTAGCGGCTGACGCAGATCACGCGGTCGCAGCGGCGGAGGGCCGGCAGGACCAAGGCCGGGTACCCGTAGCGAGAGAAGGTGACGTCCAGCCCGTGGGCGATCGCCGCCACCGGCACGCGCCCCGCCCTCCCCAGCGCGACCCCGAGGGGGCTCAAGGCGGCATCGCCGAGGCAAATCAGATCGGGCCGGGCGGACCGCCGGGCCAACCGGGCGATCCCGCGCGCGGCGGCGGTGACGGCGAAGAGCGGGAGCCCCCGCTGGCTCCGGCCCCAGGCCACGAGGTGCAGATCGGCGAGCGGCCGCAGGGCCTCGACAAGGCAGGCGTTCATCCGCTCCATGCCGCCGACGGCGGGAGGAAACTTGCGGGTAATGTAGAGGAGTTTCAAGACATGGGAACCCGTAGTTCCGCCGCTGCGCCGGCGGAACGAACCCCCAGCGACTCCGGCGACGGAGCGCCGGAGCTACAAAGGCCGTGGATCAGCACCGGGGCCATCACGACGCCTTGCGCTGCTGTTCCTTGTCGCGGAGGTCGTGGTCGCGCAGGCGGAAGAGGATGTCCTCCGAGAGCATCCGGTTCTTGGCCAGCACGTCGCCGAGCAGGCCGAGCAGGACGCAGCCGAGGGCGATCAGAAGGAAGACCGTGGCAATGATCAGGGACTGAATCTTCCCGCCCTGGTCCCGGGTGAAGTGCGAGTAGAGGAAGCGGATCATCAGCGCAAGGCCGGGGATCGACGCGATGGCGCCGGCCCAGAGAAACGTCTTGAGCGGCTCGTAGAGCAGGTAGATGCGCAGCATGTTGACCGACTGGCGGGCGATATACGTGAACATGTTCTTCATGAGCCGCGACTCGCGCAGCTTGGGGTTCGTGTGCACCGGCACGTGGGCGATCCGCATGTTGTTGCGGCCGGCCTGGATGATGGTTTCCAGCGTGTAGGTGTAGGTGGAGAAGACGTTCAGCTTCAGGGCCGCCATCCGGCTGTACGCCCGGAACCCGCTGGTGGTGTCCTTGACCTCCGTGCGGGAGAGCCCGCGCACGACGCAGCTCCCGAAGCGCTGGAGCGCCTTTTTCAGCGGCGAAAAATGCTTGATGGCCTCGATGTCGCGGCACCCGACCACGAGGTCCGCCCGGCCGTCCAGGATCGGCCGGACCAGCTTCTCGATGTCCGCGCCGGAGTACTGGTTGTCGCCGTCGGTGTTGACGATGATGTCGGCGCCGGCCTCGAGGGCATAGGCCAGGCCGGAGCGGAACGCGTTGGCCAGGCCGGTCTGGTGGCCGAGGTCGAGGATGTGCTGCACGCCCAGCTCCCGGGCCACCTCCACGGTGCGGTCCGTGCTGCCGTCGTTAATGATCATCCACTCGATCTCATCCACGCCCGGTATCGAGCGCGGCAGGTCGCGCAGCGTCTGCGGCAGGGTCTGCTCCTCGTTCAGGCAGGGAATCTGGATGATCAGTTTCATCATGAATCGTCGGACGGCCTCCCCGCCCCTTTTTCCATGGTTGTTGTTGCCGGTCTGATCGGTATAGTAGGCGCGGTGTTCCAAAAAGCAATTCCGCAGTCGGAGATCGTTCGGGCATGGGTGAAAGCAGCGAGGTAAAGAGACACGCTGAAGGGGTGTCCGTTCCGGGTCTAGCCTGCTGCCGCAGGCTGCTGGCGGCGCCGCCGGCGTGGCTCCGGCGCGGGGCGGTGGCCCTGGTTGTGCTGCTGTTCGCGACCGGCCTGACGCGGATCGAGGCCGCGCTGTGGAAACTGCAGGGCGGGGTGGTCTGGGGCGATTCCTTCACCTACGTCACCTTCGCGCGCCGGCTGGCCCACGGCAGCCTGTACTACCTCGACGGGCCGGTCCAGCAGATGATCGCGTCGGCCGAGCGCCCGGACCGCCGCTACTGGGAGCCCATCTGGAACCATGCCGTCCGTCCGGACGGCCGGACCGTCTGCTCGATGGCCATCGGGTATCCCCTGCTGCTGGCCGTGGCGCTCAAGGCGGGCGGAGTCTGGCTTCTCTATCACATCAACCTGCTGCTGACGATCGGCTTCCCGCTGATGCTGGCGCTGGTGATCTGGGAAGGGCTGGGCCGGAATCTCTACGCGGGCCTCACGGCCGCCGCGGCGGCCCTGCTGGCGCCCCATCTCGTGCCCGAGGCCATCCGGCAGTTCACCTACCCATGGCGCGAGCCCTACTTCTACATGCTCGTCCTCGGCGCCGCGTGGGCCTTGCTCCGCTTCCACCGGACGGGCCGCGGGGCCTGGCTGGGTCTGATGGCCTTGCTGTCGGGGATGGCCTGCTCGGTGAAGGAGGTCAACGCGGTCTACGTGCTCTGGTTCGGGGTCATGCTGCTCACCTCCCGGTCCTTCTGGCGGCATCCCCGCGTGTTCCGGTTGAGCGGGGCCTGCCTCCTGCTGTTCTTCCTCGGCCTGGCCCCCCTGCTCGTCCAAAACGCGGTGGGGACCGGCAACCCGTTCATGAGCGTCCAACTGTTGCGCGAGACAAGCCAATACTCGCTGACGCAGACGGGGACCGGGCTTTCCATGGGCAATGTCTCCAACACGATGCGCTGGTACGTTCTCATGTATGCCCGGAATCCCTTCTTCACGGGCGCGGTGGTCCTCCTGCCGCTGCTCGGCGCCCTGATGGCCCTGCGGACCATGGCGGGCCGCCTGCTGCTGGGCCTGGGCGTGGTGCACTTCGTGGTCTATTCCCAGTGGGGCCACGCCGACTTCCGGCAGAGCTACTTCTTCAACGTCCCGTACGCTTTCCTCTTCGTGCACGGCCCCTTCTCGCTCCTGGAATGGCTCACGCGCCGGCGGTTTGCTTCTCAACGCTGGCTGCTGTACGCCGCCCAGATGGCGGGCCTCGCGGCGCTGGCGCTCTCGCCGCTCCCCGGCCCGTGGCGATTCGGACACGCCCAGGAACGCCACTTCCGCTACTCCGACGGCGTGCGGCTCGCGCGCAGCATCGATGAACACGTCCCGGCCGACGCGCTGCTCCTCGTGAACCGCGCCGTCCGCGACGTGCTGGGCACGTTCTCCGACCGGCACATCACCCGCATCAGCGACCTGTACGGACTGCGCGCCGACCGCGACGTCTATCCCCTGCTCGATCCCCTCATCCGGGCCGGGCAGCTGTATTTCCTGGATAACGTGGACCGGGATCCCCACTATGGCTTCCGCGCCGACCGCGCGCGGATCGACCGGGAGACCCTGCTGGCGCGCTACCGCTTCGAGCCCGTCGGCACGTGGTCCAAGGACGACTACCACCTCGGCATGATGGTGGATAAGCCCGAGATGACGCTCTCCCGCGTGCTCCCCTGGGAGGGATCGGCCCACCGGCGCGAGTTGCCGGTTCCCGAGCACGGGGCCGCCTTCCTCTTCGTCAACCGCCGCGCCGCGGGCACCAACCTGGTCGTCACACTCGACGGCGCGGAGGTGCCGCCGCCGCCCGACGGCGGGTATTTCTGTCCCGTGGCCGACCGTCCCCTCGGCGCCACGGCCATCGTGGAATGGCGGACTCTGGACGGCTCGCCCGCGCCGCCGCTGGACGACCTGGCCTTCGTCGGCTGGAACGACACGCTGGACGTGGATCTCGGGCTCGACGCCATCCCCGCGGATAGCCCCTACCTGCCGGACGGACTCCGGGATGCGCAACCCCACGCGCCCTGGCGCGTTTTCAACGGGGCCTTCCGCCTGCGGTTGCCGATGTACGTGAAGCCCGGGACGTTTTGCGTGCTGGGCATGGCGGCGGCCGGCAAGGACGACCAGCTTGAGATCGTCACTCCGGATGGGCTGATCGTCACCAACAGCTTCATCGCCGGCACGGCCTGGCTCTCCGTGCCCGAACAGACCCTCGGCGCCGAAAGCGCGCCGGCCCTCACCAATGCGATCCTCACCGTCCGGCCGCTGACCCAGCCCAGCCTGAAAGTCACGGGGGTCCGGCTGTTCCCGTGCCGGCGCACGCTGACCTTCGCACCCTCCCCGGGAAGCCGGGGCCTGGCCTGGCGCGGGCGCGTGGCCCCGGACCTGCACGGCAAATACGACCAACCGTGGTCCATGCATCTCGGGAGCACCGTGCTGGATTTCGGGCTCGCCAAGCATCGGCCCTTCGCCCGGGATAACGAGGTCCGTCACCTTCATGAAATCGCCCCCGACGGGGAGCCCATCCAGTACGTGTTCAAGGGCTGCGGCGTCATGGATGTCCGGCCGGTGGAAGTCCAGGAATCGCTGGAATTGAGCATGAACAAGAGGACCCGGTTTTTCATCTCGCACGGCTCCTTCGGTCCCGAGCGCGATGAGCAGGGGGACTCGTTCTGCTGGACGCGCGAGAGCCTTCACGTGGAGGTGCCCCTGACCCCGGGCGCGAAGGGGTACCGGTTGAAGCTCGACGCGCGCGACGGACATCCCGAGGCGCCGCGCGTGCTGGAAATCGAATTCGGCGGGAAGAAGACGCAAATCCCCATGTCGCCGGAGCGGCGCGTCTACGAATGGGAAGCGCCGGCGCAGGAGAAGGACTGGGGCCTGGCCACCGTCGAGTTCCGCGTGCCGACCTGGCAGCCGAGCCAGGTGCTGGGCGTGAACGACAGCCGGGAACTGGGGTTCCGGTTCTACGCCCTGGACTGGCGGCCGGTCGAGGCCGACGCCGCCGCGAAATAGGACGACGCGTTTTGCGCATGAGCTTGCCCGAGCAAATACCGGCCGGCGCCGTGGAAGTCTCCGTGATCGTCCCGGCCGTCAACGCGCCCCTGCTGCCGGTGACGGTGAAGAGCCTGCTGGAGCAGCGGACCGCGCGCCCGTTCGAGATCCTGGCCGTCGGCGTGTTCGATCCCGCGACCCTGCCGGCCGACCCTCGCCTGCGCTGCACCGTCACGCCGAAACCGGTCTCCGCGGGCGCGAACCGGAACCTGGCGCTGAAAGAGGCCAGGGGCAAGTACGCGCTTTTCACCGACGCCGACTGCCGCGTGGCGCCGGACTGGATCGAGCGGCTCGCCGCGCGGCTGGACGAGGGCTACCGCATGGCCGGCGGCGCGTACACCTTCCCGAGCGACAACTACTGGACCCTCGGCGAGAACATGGCGATCCTCAACACCCTCTCGCCCGACACGCCGGCCGGCGAGGTCGATATCCGCGTCGGCGGCGGGAACATGGGCCTGTGGCGCGAGACGCTCGCGGAGCTGGGCGGGTTCGACGAGACCTTCCGCGGCGGGCAGGACAACGACCTGGCCATCAAGCTGCTCAAGGCCGGCCACAAGATTTTCTTCGAGCCGCGCGCCCTCGTGGAGCATCTCCACCCCGGCGGCTCGGCGGCCGACCTGCGCAAGCACGCGGAGGTCTACGGGAAGGCCGCCGTGGCGCTGATCCTCCGGCATCCGGATTACTACGGGTGGAACCGGATTCGCAAACTCTGGCGGCTCCGGTGGCTCTTCCTGCTGTGGAGCCCCGTCAAGGCCGCGCACCAGGCCTGCACCGTCTTCGCGGGCAACCCGGGTTGGCGCCGGTGGTGGCGCGAGTGGCCGGCGGTCTGGCTGTTCTACTTCGTCCGCCGCACGGCCATGGCCCGCGAACTGCGCCAGCTCCAGACCCTGGACCGCCCCCCGGCATGAGCGCCACGGAACATCACGGGCGCGTCGCCCGGCAGGCCTGGCTCTCCATCCTCTTCGTCCTCGCCGGCATCGCCCTGGCGCCGATCCGCATCC
The DNA here is from genome assembly GCA_018001225.1 of Kiritimatiellia bacterium. NCBI lineage: Bacteria > Pseudomonadati > Kiritimatiellota > Kiritimatiellia > Kiritimatiellia bacterium. The sequence goes on from JAGNIJ010000012.1 coordinate 88,722, forward strand.
GGATCCTGACCCACGTCCTGACCGAAGCCCAGTTCGGCATCTTCAACCTCCTCACGACGACCGCGGCCTCCATCGGTTTCGTCGCGCTGCTCGGCCAGCGCCAGTACCTGATCTACGCCCTGCCCGGCCGAAACGCCCGCGAGCAGGGCGCCTGCTTCACCTCCTCCCTGCTCGTCACCCTGGCGGCGGGAGTGCTCTTCGCGGCCCTTTTCCTCGCAGGCGGCCTGACCATCCCGCTGATGGCGCGAACGTTCCCGCCGGCGCTGATCGCGGTCGGAACCGTGTTCATCGTCCTCTACGCCCTCGCGCAGTTCGGCATGGGTTACCTGCTCGCCGTCGGCGAGGTGGTGCGCTACCGGCTCCAGGTGTTCCTGACGTCGAACCTCTGGCTGCTCGCCGTGGTCCCCTTCGCCCTCTTGGGAGGCCTGTCCCTCGATCGCATCGTGTGGCTCTGGCTGGCCGGGCTCGTGGTGCCGATGCTGTGGCTGGCCGCCTGGACCCGGCGCAGCCTCGGCGAGGGTCTGGGCGCGCCGCCGCGCGGGGCGTTCATCCGGGAATCCGTGAAGTACGGCGTCCCCCTGATCTCCCGCAACGTCGCGAACTCGCTCATGCGCCTCGCGGACCGCTACGTGATCCTGCCCCTGATGGGCGCCGCCTCCGTCGGCGTGTACACGGTGCCGGTCACGCTGGTGGGGTTCGCCGCCGACACGCAGTACTTCCTCGAATTCTTCTTCCCCCACATCTCCGTGCGGTGGCGCGCAAACCGCGCGGCCGGCCGGCCGGGCTGCTCCGGCGAGGCCTCGACCTACTTCCACGCCGCCCTGCGCATCTGCTTCCTGACCACCGTGCCGATGGCCATCGGGATCGTGCTCTGGGGCGATTCGCTGGTCCGCGTCCTCGCCGGCAGTTCCTACGCGGCCGCCAGTTCGATCTTCCTGATCCTCGTGCCCCAGGTGATTCTCATCCCCGTCTGTCACTTCATCCACTTCGCCCTCATGCTCGACGGGCGCACCTACCTGATCGGCTACAGCATCCTCGGCTCGGCCGCGCTGAACGTGCTCCTGAACATCCTGCTGATCCCGCGCCTGGGCCTGGCGGGCGCCGCGCTGGCGGGGACCCTGTCCTACTTCCTGCTGGTCCTGATCTCGCTGAAGGTGGGCCGCCTCTGGCCCCACCTGCGCGGGTCCGAACTGCGCCTGCCCCCCCTCCTGGCCGCCGGCGCGGCCATGACGGCGGCGATCCTGCTCTGCCGGTGGTTCTTCCGCGCGCCCACGCCCTGGGAGGTGCCGGCCGCGGGCGTCGCGTTCCTCGGCGCCGGGCATCTGCTGCGGCTCTGGACTCGCGATGAACTGGCGCTTGCCTTTCGCCGGAAGAAGAAGGCCGCGGAGCCCGCGCCATGATCCCCGGCGCCGCATCGAAAGCGCTTCCGGGTTACGATTTTTATGCGGGGCTGGCCCGCCGGCTGGCCGCCGTCCGCCGTCCGCGCGGGCGGATCCCCGTGCTCCTCTACCACAGCGTCAGCCCGGCAGCCGATGTGCGCAACGCCGGCCTGTTCAACGTCACGCCCGCTACGCTGGACACGCAGTTGCACTGGCTGAAAGACAACGGTTTCCATTTCATCACGCCGGAAGAGTGGCTCGCCTGGCGCGCCGCCCCCCCGGACACCCCGCTCCGCCGCGCGATCGTCGCGTTCGACGACGGCTACCGCAACAACCTCGAACACGCCCTGCCGATCCTCCAGCGGCACGGCGTCCGCGCGGTCTTTTTCATCGCCAGCTCGTTCCTCGGCGCCCGCGAGCCGTTCCCCTGGATCGACGGCCCGGACCGCGACGCGTTCCGGCCCATGGACGCCGGCGGGCTGCGCGAGCTGGACGCCGCGGGCATGGTCGTCGGCGCGCACACCCGGACGCACCGCCGGTTGAACACCCTGACCGACGCCGAGGCCCTGTCGGAAATCCGGGAGTCGAAAAAAGAACTGGAACGGCTCCTCGGCAAGCCCGTCACGACCTTCGCGTATCCGTACGGGTCCAAGCGGGACCAGTCGCCGCGCCACGCGGAGTTGTGCCGGGAGGCGGGCTTCACGACGGCCTTCACCACGCGCCCGGTGTCGTCCACGCGCCGCACCGACCCGTTCGCCATCCCGCGCATGACGGTGTACGAGCGGGACGGGACGGAGCTCTTCGGCCTCAAGGCGCGGGGCCTGTTCGACGGGTACGACCTGTTCCGGCGGCTGATCCGGACGGTCTGTCGCCGGTAACGGCGTTGTGGCCGGGGTCGCCGACCCCGGCTACATTTCCTACGCCTTCTTCACGGCCTTGACGATGTAGCCCGAGGCCAGGAACGACGAGACGCGCTTCTTCGTCAGCCGCTCCAGCTTGAAGGCCGCGTGCGGAATACCCTTGCCGAACTTGTACTCGAGCGGCGCGGGGAGGATGTAATAGTGGAAGTAGTGATGGTCCTGCTTCTCGAAGCCGTAACGCGCCAACTGGCGGTCGAAGGCGCCCGGCGCGTGCTTCTTGTACCACACGCCGTCGCGGAACGAGTTCTGCAGGTACGCCTTGCCTCCAAAAAGGCCCAACCGGGCCAACAGCGCGCGCACGCCTTTGCGCACGGGCAGCAGGGCGTCCCACAGGCGGAACAGGCACAGCTTGTTGCGCACCGTGATCACGAGCGTGCCGCCGGGCTTGAGGATGCGGTTCAGCTCCTTCAACGCCTTGTCGTCATCCTTCAGGTACTCGATCACGCCCGCGCAGATGACGGAGTCGAACTGGGCGTTCCCGTACGGCAGCGCCTCGATGTTGCCCACGACGTAGTCCACCCTCGCCGTCTCCTGCCCCGCCTCGGGAATGTT